>JADYZL010000330.1 GCA_020853155.1 Bryobacterales bacterium | reverse complement strand
TGTAGGTCATCTGGTCGTTCACGTCGGAGGTGAAATGAATCCACCCGAAGACGAGCGGAAACGTAATCGCGACGGCGCTCATGCATCCCCAGAACAGGCAGAAATGCATCCACCAGCGGAGTTTCGAACGCTTGGCGATGAAGTTTTGCGCCACGATGTGCGTGGCGGCGGTCTGGCCGATGATCGCGAGTGAGGGGCCGATGCCGAAGCGTTTCACCAGTTCCACGCTCCGTTCCCAATAGCGTCGCGTGGGCGGCTTCTGCATCCAGGTTGCGTAATGATAGGTGACGCCCCAGGTGGCGAAGATCACGGCGAAGGTGTAGACGACGAGCGCTGCATCGAAATTCTGCAGGTTACGGGAGCCCACGACAATGGCGGCGCAGAGGACGCCGGTAATCAGCGTGGCCCATAGCGCCGCGCGGAGCCGGTCCGCCTCGCGTTGCAGGCGGGGGCTGAGCAATTTCTCCAGTTCTACTTCGTTCGGCAGGAAAGCGCGCCGGTTCACCACGCCGAGCACCGCAGCGGACGCGGCAAGCAGGAAGAAACCCGGCCACACGACGCCGAGGCTATCCCGGAAGATTCCCAGTAGGATCGGGGGGAAGAACCCGCCGAGTCCGCCCATCGCTCCCACCAGGCCAGTGACAGCGCCGGTCCGTTTCGGGAAGTATTGGGGCACCAGCTTAAACACCGCTCCGTTTCCCAAGCCGAGCAGCGCGGCGCAGCCGAGGGCGCCGACGGTGAATGGAATCATCGAGTTCCAGGCCATCAACGCGGCGAAGGGGATGATGGCGGTGAAGACGCCCCCGAGCACGCGGGCGCCGCCGATGTGATCCGACAGGATGCCGCCCACGGGCCTCAGCAATGTGGCGAGAATCACAAAGCCGGCGGTTCGGAAACCGGCGTCTGGACCGGAGAGCTGGAAATCGTCCGCCAGAAGCGACGGAAGGTAGATGGAAAACGCGATGAAGCCGCCAAATGTAACGAAGTAGAACGCGGAAAGATACCAGGCGAGGCGGTTGCCGGACAGAACCTCCCACATCGAGCGGAAGGTGGGAGCGGGTCCGGCGGCGGGAGCGTTGCGCGCGAAGAAGAAAAACGCCAGCGCCCAGATCACCAGCAGAACGCCCACCGAAACGAACACATTGTCCCGGCCTATGCTCAATGCGAGCAGGGGTCCCAGAAATACGGCCACCGATTGACCGGCATTCCCGACGCCGTAGACCCCTAAGGCGGAGCCCTGCGAATGCGGCGGAAACCATTTTGAGACGAATGCCACGCCGGCGGCGAAGGACGAGCCCGCCACGCCAAGCAGAAATGCGACGGCCAGCAGCGGCTCATATCCGGTAGCCTGCGGCAGCAGGAACGCGGCTACGGCGGAGAGAAGAAGCAGGATCGAAAAAATCGATCGCCCGCCAAACCGGTCCGTCAGGAATCCCACGGGAATTCGGGCCAGCGATCCCAGGATTACCGGCGTCGCGACCAGGATGGAAGTCTGTGTGGCGCTGAGACCGAATTCCTGCCGGAATGTAGGGGCGAACGCGGCAATCATCCCCCAAGCGCAAAAGCACGCGGCGAAGGAGATCGTGCCCAGCGTAAGCTGCGTTCTGGGGGATCCTGATTCGTAAGCCGTCATATCGGCAGCATCCTTATCGAAAGGCTCCGTTTCCGTTGTTTGCGCCCTGTTTTCGTGCAACGGGAGCCATGCTTCAGTATAGGTTCGGTGGACGTTAGCAGGAAACCGTGCGCAACAACCGTGGCGACGCCGCGCGGACACTGTTCGCGGCGCATTTCCAGTAGACACACCGCAACCTGTTGAGTCTCAACGAAGTGCGGATGACGGTCTGAAAAGTTTATCGGCGGCGCTTGCAATTCTTTCGTGTGCGATTTAAGATATAGAACAGATATATCTTTAAGCGCTCAAGCTGCCCCAGCGGCGGCGAAACCGAGACGGGCGGAGGGCGCGGGAAAGGGAAATCGTTCATGGCGTACGTAATCGCCGAACCCTGCATTAACGTAAAGGACACGGCGTGTGTGGACGCCTGCCCCGTGGATTGCATCCATCCGCGCAAGGATGAAGCGGATTTCACCGAAGCCGAATTGCTCTATATTCATCCCATCGAGTGCATCGATTGTGGCGCCTGCGTGCCGGTTTGTCCGGTATCGGCCATCTTCGCTCTGGATGACCTGCCCGCGCAGTGGGAGCACTACGCGAAAATCAACGCGGACCATTATGGATTAGGATAGTGGCGGGCTGCGAAGGAAGACTCCAAGTGGCTCGAGCACGGTGACAGTGGCTCCCGCAGCGGAGAGCCGGTTTGAATTTTTATCGGAAGGAATGAGGAAAGATGACGGTGCTTGATAGAAGCAAAACCATTGCGGAACTGGCCGCGGATTCACTGGCGGCCGTGAAACTCTTTGAGCGTCACGGGATTGATTATTGCTGCGGCGGCAAACGCCCGCTGGCGGAGGTTTGTGAAGAGAAGGGTATCGATTTCGGCCAAGTGGAAAAGGAGCTCCGCGAGGCAATGGCCGCGGGCAACAGCGGCGGCCGCGATTGGAACACGGCCCCTCTCGATGAGCTGGTCGATCACATCGTGAGCATGCACCACAATTACCTGCGGCGGGAGATGCCGGGCATCGCAGCGCGCCTTGAGAAGGTCTACCGCGTCTACAACCAGCGCTACGGAGAGACTTTCCCCGGCCTGCCTGAAGTGTACGCGGAAATGGAAGAAGAGTTGCTCGGGCACCTCATCAAAGAGGAGCGGATTCTGTTCCCGGCCATCAAGGAGTACGCAAAGGCCGCCGCGGCGGGCGAACCGCTGCCGCCATCTCCGTTTGGTACGGTCGCGAACCCGATCCAGATGATGGAGGCGGAACACGAGGAAACGGGCCAATCTCTAGCGAAGATCCGCGAGATTACCGGCCAGTACGCCATTCCGGATTACGCATGCACCACCTATCGCGCCTTGATCGCGGGCTTCAAGGAAATGGAGGAGGATATTCACATGCATATTCACCTCGAGAACAATATCCTGTTTCCGCGCGTGCTCGAACTGGAAGCGGCGCGCAAAAACTAATCGCAGTGGGCTCTTCCGGATTCCTCCGGAAGAGCCTTCCATCCCAGACAAAGATTTCCGGCGCGCCATCCTCTCCTCGCCGCCGATTTTCATTTCCTTTTCGATTGACCTGCCCGCCATGCGGGCAACTCCCATCGAGGACGGTGACCGATGCCTGAAATTGCCGGCGTGACCTCTCCCATCAAAGTATCGGGATACTTCGCGCTAACCGAAGCGGCCGCCTGGTTCCGCCTGCCGGGTCGCGGTTTGCTGGCGGTTTCCGGGGAGGATCGCGTCCGCTTCCTGAACGCCATGCTCACCGGTGATGTGCGCAAACTCACCGCCGGAGAAGGCTGCTACGCGTTCTCGCTCGATGCGCGCGGCCGCGTGGTGGCCGACGCCGGCGTGTATGTGCTCGCCGATAAAATTCTGCTCGATACGGAGCCCGAGGGCACAGCAGCGCTTCGCGATCACCTGGAGCATCATCTGATTGCCGACGACGCGGAATGGCGGGCGCTCGAGGACGAGTATTGCGCGATCGCCGTTGAAGGCCCTCAATCCGAGGAGCGGCTGCGCGCCGTGTGCGGAGAATTACCGGCGCACCCCTATGGCATCGCCTCGCTTCCTTCAGGATGGGTTGCGCGCAATTCCGCCACCGGATTGCCGGGTTTTCGTCTCTGGACGCCAATTTCCTCACTGGCGGACTGGATAGAGCGCCTCGGCGCCGCCGGAATCCCGCCTGCCGCGCCCGAGGAGGCGCGTTGCGTCCGCATTGAGAACGGCAAGCCGCGATTTGGTGAAGAGATCACAATCCGGTTCCTCGGCCCGGAGATCAATCTGCCCGGCGCAATCGCCACAGGAAAAGGCTGTTACCTCGGCCAGGAAGTCGTGGAGCGTGTGCGATCGCGGAGTTTGCTCACCCGTGCCTTGGCGCCAGTCACGATGCCCGAGCATACCCGCATTGTCGCGGGCGCCAAACTGCTCGTGGGCGACAAGCGCGTGGGCGAGGTGCTCTCGGTGGCCTGTTCTCCCCGCAACGGCGTGCTTAGGGGCATCGCGATTGTCGCACTGCCCTCGGCTTCGCCCGGCACAACGCTGCAATGCGGCCAAGGTTCCGGTTGCGAAGTGACGATCTCCGCTCCATCCTGCCCGGAGGGAAGTGCGGCGGCGCGGCTGGAGGGAAGCAAGTGACTGAAGTCACAATGTTTTTGCGCGGCATTCGATACAATCGAACGCACGAGAGGTACCCACGATGAATGCGAGAATCGACGAATCGAGCGTTCGTATCCGCCTGCTGGTAGGCGATGTTGCGAAACTTGCATCGGATGGCGCGGTCGAGTGTAGCCTGGCGTTTGTGCCAGGAACGCCGGTGTTCGGGTTCCGCATTGAAACCGCTCCCGTCTCCGAGCCGCAAGCCGTGTTCACGAACGGTCAACTGCTCGTGACCATGCCGCTGGAGTTCGCGGCCGCTTGGCCCTTGAATGACGAGGTTGGTTTGGACATGCGCTGCGGCGAACTCCGGGTGACCGTCGAGAAGGATCTACGCCGCCTCAAGCCATGGCGAACCGAAAGCGCGGAAACGGAGCGCTACCCCAATCCCCGCTCACGCAATCAGGCGAAGCCGGTCTAAAGTTACAGGGACCTATTCCTTCGCTCCTTGCCAGCACAGGGGAGCAATTTGCACCCGTTTCGGCGGCCGAGCGGCGCGTAGTTTCGTGAAGGAGCGCCCCCCACTCTTCCGCTTGCGCCGCTCAGCGGAAATTCCAGTTCTGCACGGGAAATTTCCGCACTCTGCTAAAGTCTCATTAGAAACGTATGTTTTCAGCCACTTCGCAGTATGCCTTGCGCGCCATGACGCTCCTGGCGTCCCGATATCGTTCCGCCCCCATGCTTGGGCGCGAAATCGCGAGGGAAACGGGTATCCCATCCAATTACCTCTCGAAGATCCTGGCCGGTTTGAACAAGGCCGGGCTCGTGGATGCCACGAGAGGCACGGGCGGAGGCTACATGCTCACGGTTTCTCCGGAATCGCTCACGCTCGACAGGATCGTCGCGGTGTTCGACCGGGATATGGTCAACCCATGCTGCTTGTTGGGCTACAGCCGGCCTTGTTCCGACGAAAACGCTTGCACGGCCCATTTCGTTTGGAAGGATACCCGTCAGCAATTGGTGAACTTCCTCGAAAACACAACCCTCGCCGAGATCTCCCAAGGACGCCCAGGTCAAAAGAACGCTTTCCTTCCGAATCCCGCCTTGTTGATGCCGGAATAATCGGGTTCCGGTACCCTCCGAAAAAATAGTTTTCCATTTAATGCAGAAAATGTGGTCTTGAACTCCTTGACATCGCCAAAGACTGTAGTATAGTTCTTCATGAGGATGTCCACAATTGCTCTCGATCACGGCAGAACATGCAGTGAGGGCGTTGAGCGAGATGGCGGCGATGCCAGAGGGTGAGTTGATACTCGGCAAAGATCTAGCAGCGAGCACCGGAGTTCCCGCGAACTACCTCGCTAAGATTCTTTGGACCTTGGGCAACGCCGGCATTATCGACGCTACGCGCGGAAGTGGAGGCGGTTATCGTCTGCGGCGGAGTCCGTCGGAGATCTGTCTCCGCGAAGTTGTGGATCTGTTCGACCGGCACGTATGGAGAAAAAGTTGCTTTCTCAGTTGCACCCAACAACAAAGCGGTCATT
>JADYZL010000329.1 GCA_020853155.1 Bryobacterales bacterium | reverse complement strand
CCGGCGGCCATCGGGAGTGTCTCGCACTCTTCGGTGACGGAGCGCTCCGGGGGAATGATATAGGTGACCGAGGTCTTGCCGGAGAAGCAGGCGGCCACGTCGGAACCGGGCGTGCTGCCCCGAAGCGAGTAGCGCCCGTGATAGCGGAATTGGTTGCCCTCGACGAGGTAGCTGGCCGGCAATGGGGCCATTTCAAGCGGGCACGCCGAGATCTCCGGAAGGCCACTGTAGCTCTCGGGCGGGCAGGGGAAGTTCACGTTCCAGTAGCCGAGTTCCGGCCGGGGGATGGCGAGCAGCGTCCGGACGGTTGCGTTGGACCATTCGGCGGCGCGGCGCCAGTCTCGATCCGTGAGAGGGCGGCTCCGGTAATGGGAAAGCGCAATGCCGGGAATCCCGCGAAACACGCCTTCCCGCACGGCGGCGACGGTTCCCGAATGGTATACGTCCGTACCGAGATTACTGCCGTCGTTGATGCCGGAAAAGACCCAATCGAACTCGCCGGGAAACAGGTGCAGGGCGACCCGAATGCAATCGACCGGCGTGCCTTCCACCGCCAGACGGCGCGGCTCCAGATGGAAGACGCGGAACGTACTCTCCGTTGCGGCGTGGCTGCAGCCGGACATTCCCGTCGCGGGCGCCACCACCGTCACCTCGCCCAGCGGCGAAAGCACCGCGCGCAGGGTGGTGAGACCGATAGCGTCGATGCCATCGTCGTTCGTGAGCAGGATCCGCATTAACTCCAGCATAGCGCGGGGCTCGCCGCGTTCCGGTGTAACGCAACGTTCACTCCGCCCACACGGCCCCGGCCAAAGGCGAGATACTGGAAGCCGTGCCCCTGGTATTCATTTGCGGCGGAGCGAGAAGCGGCAAGAGCGGTAAAGCGCTTGCATTGGCGCTCGAAAGGGCGGAGCGGCCGGCATTCATCGCCACGGCGGAAGCGCTCGACGCTGAGATGCGGGAGCGGATCGCGCGCCATCGCGAGGAGCGGGATTCCCGCTTCGAGACAGTGGAAGCTCCCTTGGATGTGGCGAGCGCTGTGCGGACGCTCGCGGCGAAGCACGAAGCGATCGTGGTGGATTGCCTCACGCTCTGGCTGAGCAACGTGATGCTGGGGGAGGGCCTGGAACTCGAAGCGGAGTGCGAGGCATTGATCGATGCGCTCACTGCGCCATCGGCGACGGTGATCGTGGTGAGCAACGAAGTGGGTTGCGGAATCGTGCCGGAGAATGAGCTGGCCCGGCGGTTTCGAGATGAAGCGGGCCGCCTGAACGCTAGAGTCGCGGCGATTTCCAATGAAGTGTATTGGATGGTGTTCGGATGCGCATTGCGCGTGAAATAGCTCTTCGCTTTCTTGGCGCGATCCAGTTTCTGACGGTGTTTCCCGTTCCGCGGGCCACCGTGCCGTACGAAGAGGCGATGCCGTTCTTCCCGCTCGTAGGCGCGCTGCTAGGCGCGCTGGCCGGGGGCTTGCTGGCGCTCGCGGGCGCCGGTGCGATGCCCGCCGGGATCGCCGCCGCGCTGGTTCTTGCAGCCTGGCTGCTCGCGACGGGATTGCTGCATGAAGATGGCCTCGCGGATGTGGCCGACGGGATTCGCGCGGGGCGCACTTCGGGGCGAATGCTCGAGATCATGCGCGACAGCCGGATCGGTACGTATGGCGGCGTGGCGCTCGTCATGGCCACGCTGGTCCGGTGGCAGGCGCTCAGCGAACTTGCCGCTAAGAACCCGTGGTTTATTCTGGGGGTGTGCGCGGCGGCCGGGGCGGTCTCCCGCGGCGGCCTTGTCCTGCTCGCGGCGATTGCAAAACCCGCGGGTACGGGGATGGCCGCGAGCGTGGTGGGCCGGGTTCCCGGATGGGTTTTGCTGGCCGTAGGGGTGCAATCGAGTGTCGCGGCGTCGCTCGCGGGATGGCGGGGGACGGCCCCGATCCTGGTGGGCTCACTCGTGCTGCTCCTGCTGCTGCGAGCCTGGTACCACGCACGGTTGCGCGGCGTGACGGGAGATTGCCTGGGCGCGGCGGCCGTGCTGGTGGAAACGTACATTCTGGTGGTGGGCGCGTGTCTAGGCTCTTTCTAATACGGCATGCGGAGCCGGCGGTGGCGGGCGTGATTCTTGGCGCGGCGGATGTGCCGTTAAGCGTGCGCGGCCACTGGCAGGCTCGCGCGATGGCGGCCGGGTTCGAGGGGCTTTCCGGTGTTCAAGCGGTGTATGCGAGTCCGCTGCGGCGTTCGCTGCAGACGGCGGCCTATCTCCTCGAACCCTGGCATCCGCTTGCCGTGCTCGACGATCTCCGGGAGATTTCGTACGGCCCGTGGGATGGGCTCACCTGGGAGGAGATCGCGGCTAGAGATCCGGATCTGGCGCAGCGCAAGGTGGAGGATTGGCTGGGCGTGGACGTGCCGGGTGGAGAGCGTTGGAGCGAGTTCCAGGCGCGTGTCGCGGCCGCGTTGGCGCGCATTCTGGCAGGCCCGCTCCCGGCGGCGGTGGTCTCGCACCAGGGGGTGAATGCCCATCTCGCCCATCTGCTGGGCGGGGAGGTGGAGACCGGATTCCTTCAGGATTATTGTGAGATTCTCAGCTATGCATCCTTATCCGATTGACCGGACGTGTGAACAGATTGCCGCGCTCGCCTACCCGGAGGCGCTGCGCGCGCGCATCGAAGCGCGGTGGGCGGGGTTGACCAAGCCCGTG
The DNA here is from genome assembly GCA_020853155.1 of Bryobacterales bacterium. Lineage (GTDB taxonomy): Bacteria > Acidobacteriota > Terriglobia > Bryobacterales > Bryobacteraceae > JACTMJ01. The sequence continues at coordinate 2,849 of JADYZL010000329.1, read as the reverse complement.
GGGAGCCTGGGCCAACTGGAAGAGGCAGGCACGCGCTATGCGTGCATTCGAAACACGGCGGAGCCGCACCTCGAGAAGAAGGCGATCTACGTCTTTTGCGGGGACCACGGCGTGGTGGAGGAGGGGGTGAGCCGCTATCCGCAAGCGGTAACGATGGAGATGATGCGGAACTTCGCGCGGGGCGGCGCCGCGATCAACGTGCTCTGCCAGGCGCACGAGATGGAGGCGGTGATTGTCGATATCGGGGCGGCAGGCGCAAAGGTGGAAGAGGTGCTCGATTGCCGGCTCGCCAACGGTACGGAGAATTTCGCGAAACGGCCCGCGATGTCGAGGGAACTGGCGGCGAGCGCCGTGGAGACCGGGATCGAACTCGCGAAGGAAGCAGCCGGGCGCTTCGATATCGTGGGGCTGGGCGAGATGGGGATCGGCAACAGCACGTCTGCCGCGGCATTGCTGGCGGCTTTCGCCGGGTTGAGCGGAGAGGAGGCCGCGGGGCGGGGAACGGGGCTGGACGATGCGGGCGTCGCGCGGAAAGCCCGCGTCATCAACGAATCCTTAGCGCTACATCAGCCGCGCAATTTAGACGCTCTCGGGGTGCTGGCCGCTGTGGGCGGCCTCGAAATTGCGGGCATCGCCGGGTTCATCCTGGGCGCGGCCGCGCAGAGGCTGCCGGTGATGCTCGATGGCTTCATTTCCTGTGCCGGGGCGCTGGTGGCGAAGGAACTGTGCCCGGCGGCGTTGCGCACGTGTTTGTTCTCCCATGAATCCGCGGAGCAGGGGCACCGACGGATGCTCGCGTTCCTCGACGCGCGGCCGATGCTTGCGCTGGATCTGCGGCTGGGCGAGGGCACCGGTGCGGTGCTGGGGATTCATCTCGTCGAGGCCGCCGTTCGCTTGCTCATGGAGATGGCTACCTTCGATACCGCGGGCGTGAGCCGCGCGGAATAGGCTGCCCGCTACGGTATTGCCACGAAGAAACCGGGTGGCAGATCCGCGAGGGCATGCTCTCTCACCCGGTTTTGCCAGCTCACGCTGCCCGCCGTCATCTTGAGGTGGTCCAGCAGGTTTCTGAGCCCGTTGCGCAGCGCTTCGCCCCCGCCACCGGCGATAGCGGACGCTTCCACGGAGATGGCCGGGTGGTTGAGCGCGAGGGATTGCGGGGCGAGGTGCCCGAGCGCCTCCGCCGAAAGGCCAAGGGGCTCCAGTTCCGCCTCGTGGAGTTCCACCACGTTTGGGATAAGGCTCGCCCTGGCCATGGCCTTCACGTATGTGGAAAGGCGCGGGTTTCCATCGGGCAAGTACACGAACGCATAGGGTTCGGCGCCCACGCCTTTCGCGCCCTGGTGCACATCGATCACAAATCGCGATGCCTTCAATACCGCCGGGGCAAGCTGCCGCCATGCGCCGTCCGCCGCGGGCGCGCAAGGCTTCTCCCCATCGCAGACCGCGCGAGCGGGCATGGAGAGCACCAGAACCGTGCCTTGCATACTCGCGCGAGGAATCGTGCCGAACGTGGCTTCCGCCGCCTCGTGAAACGCCGCTTCGTCCGCGAAGCCGTAAAAGAGAAAGGCCGCGACGGGGCCGGGGCGCGCGCCCTGGAACACATGCGCGGCGATGCCATTCGCATCCTCTGCGGGAAAGCGGGCTGAAGCGCTCTGGCCCGGCTGCACCGGCGGGCTTACGAGGGTGAACGGCGCCGCGGCGGGGGCTTTCGCGCGGCTCGCTTTGGTGCGGGGCGCACGCCGGGTTTGGGCGGCAAGGGGCAGCAGAATCAGGAGTGCGTACAGACAAAAAAGGAAGGAACGGAAACGTCGTCGGGTCATCGAATCTCTCAGCGCCAGCGTGGTTCCAGGCGGAGCCACTCTTTCTTTTAGCGTACACGCGATAGGGCCGGCGTTCGTATCTGGCTATACGGGGCGCGCGACGGAACTTGTTACATTTCGCCGGGAAAGCCGTTCCGTTGGCCTTTCGCCGGTTGATTTCGCGCTTAACCCATTAGATGGGCAGAACGCAGAGAGGGTGAAGCAGAACCATGACTTCCCAAATGACGTATCAAGCAATTCCTCCAAGGAGGGCGGGTATGCCCGCGAAACTGGGACCGGACGGGCAACGTGTACATTTATCGGGAGAAATGCATACCGGCACTTTCTCCATCGTCGAATTTTCCGCGACCCCCGAGGCCGAACCCGAAACCTTCTGTGAGACCGAAGACCGTTTCTTCTGCCTGCTGGAAGGAGAGTGGGAAGTGCGCGTGGGGGAGGATCAATTTCAGGTAAAAGCGGGCGGGTCCTTTCATGCGCCGCCTGGGGTTTCTTATGATTACCGGGTGATTTCCCCCTTCGGCAGAGCGGTTGTACTGCTTACGCGGCAGGGCATCCGCATCCCCGCTTAGGGCGATGACCCGCGCTGTGCGTGTAGAGACTTCTGGAATCTCAATGAACGTAAATGGCCGGCCGCCCAGGGGCGAGCCGGCCATCAATGTTTGGAGCGCGTGAGCTACGGATTGGGCTGGCTTGTTTCCGCCAGGGCCAGCCGCTCGATCTTCGCCAGTTGATCCTGGTACGTGGTGACGTCCGCGCCGTCTGGCAGCAGTTTGAGGAATGCTTTCATGTGGCCGGCGGCTTCGTCGTATTTCCGCTGATTGGCCATGATGAGCGCCAGGAAGTAGTCGAGGCGCGGCAAATGATGAGACGGGTCCATCTTGAGTGCTTCCTTCGCGCTTTCTTCCGCCTTCGGGAAGTTCTCAAGCTGGAGATTGCTGAGGGCGTTTACGTAGTAGGCGAAAGGGAAATCGATGGGGTTCATTCGGATCGCGGTGGCGGAAAACTGCTCCGCGCGCTCCCACTGGT
>JADYZL010000328.1 GCA_020853155.1 Bryobacterales bacterium | reverse complement strand
TGATCGGCGTCTCGCATTGGAATCGCAGGAAGGCGTGGAAGTCCTTGTAGGTCTTCTCGGTTTTGAGAAACCCGTCTTTTCCCGCGCCGCTCTCGCCGAGAATCGTTCCGTCCTCAACGGTCCACCGCTCCTGCCCCACGGTCTTCCACCCGCTAAGATCCTTCCCGTTGAAAAGAGAAACCCAACCCGCGCCGAACAAATCGGGAGCCTTCTCCTGTGGCGACTGTGCCGCAATCGGCAGCCCGCACGCCAACAGGGCTGCACACCAAAGCAATACCCGCCGCAGCGCTTGCGGGTGCCTTCCTCGAATTCCAGTTTCTTGCATGGAAGTTTCCCCCATTTTTGGTTCGCGGATCTGCTCACCGCCCCGCATCGCAACGCTTCGCGAGATCCAGATATCTCCGCCCGGATGCATGCAAGAGTTCAAGTTCCGTGCAGAACCCATCGGTGCTCACCCGCAAGCGCTGGGCCGCGGATTCCACCTCCCGCATCGTCCGCTTCCGGAACGCTTCGCCGAGCACCCGCCCGTCCATGTCCCGCGGCGGCGCGATTCCCTCCAGGGAGAGCACAGTCGGCGTAATGTCCGTATTGCCCGCGGGAACGTCGATCTCCTGGCCTTGCGCGAAATCCGGACCCACCGCGAGCAGCGTGGAGTGCGTCACGTAAGGGTTCAGCCCGCCATGCCCATGGTGGGCCGGCTGCCCCGCGCTGCCCGGAATCCACTGCGTGCCCGGAACCCCGAATGGATTCGCGTCCGCGCTCCAGCGATGCGTCACGATCAGGTCCGCGCCGCGCTCCGGCAGGCATTGCGCGGCAAGCTCCAGCGCGAACGTCCCTGGCAGGAATCCCTTCACCGCGCCCTCCTCGCAGATGAGCTTCCCATCCACGGGGCGCTTCCCCGCCACGAACACGGCATTCGTCATCGCGAGCGCCTGAAACTTCTCCGTCAGCCGCTCGATGGTGGCTGCGTCGCGGTTCTTCACATACAGGAGCGTCGTACCGCCTTCGCGATCGGTCACCACCTTGCCCTCGAACTCCGGTTCCCGCAGCGGGGCCAGCAGGTCCGCGGGCGGTTCATAGTCGAAGCCGTGGTCCGACGTCACGATGATGTTCGTCTTCTCCAGCAGTTCGAGTTCGCGCAAGCGGCCGAGCAGCAATCCGATCTGCGCGTCAATCAAGCGCAACGCCGCCAGCCCTTCCGGAGATCCCGCGCCGGATTGATGCTGCGCGCTGTCGGCGCGTCCCATCCAGTTCACGATCACTTGCGGATGCAGCGTTCCCAGCACGTACTCGCGCAGCACGCGCTCCGTCCACAGGAGGGCCTCGTCGCCTTCCTTGCCGCCCTTCGCCGGGCCGAATCTCTTCAGCAGTTCCGTGTTCAGCGAATCCGGAAACGCCACCCGTTTCCCATCCTCAAAACCGGGGTTCACCAACTGCCCGTCTCCATGCGGAGCCGTCGGATTCAGCAACACCGCGTTACCGGTGGAGCCCGAACTCAGCGCCACGAAAGGGATCCCAGCTTCCCGCAAATACTCGTGTAGGGTTTTCGGCCCAACCATGCGGCCGCCATGCGCCTCGCCCCACAGCAGCAGGTTCCGGTAGTCGCCATTGCTCAGCAGAACCGCAGAACGCTCGGGCAGATACAAGGCATTGCTGACGATGCCATGCCGCCGGGGCAGCATGCCGGTGACGATGCTGGTGGCGTTCACGCGCGTCACCGTGGGGAAGACGGAATGCGCCTTCGTGTACCAGACCCCTTGCATCTTCAGCCGATGCAAGTGCGGCATCAGGTCCGGCGTGACGGAATCGGGGCGTAGCCCGTCGATCACCAGCACCACGACCAGCGCCGGTTTCGCGCTCAGCCCCGCGGCGAACAAGAGGCATCCAAGGAGAAGCAGGATCGTATTCTTTATCATCGCTTTCACCCCCAGGACGCACATGTTTGCAAGGCCGCGTCACCACGAATCCTCGTCGCGACAGAGCTACAGCAACGATCCACATTTTCTCATGCCATCTCCAGAGTAGGTAGCGATATCGCCTCGATCCAATGATTCGCTTGCAGGCACAGCAATCAAAGAACATTGGCAGTCGTGATGAAGCAAGTGTCTGGCGATGACCCTCGACATGCGCGATTCGCGCAATTCCTAGTGGAGCGGCCTGCACCTCGAACCCAGTTTGAGCGAAGTCTTCGCGGGCCGCGCCGGATCGATTGGACGGAGCTTGGGGCGCCATCGATCGCATTACGGCTACCGGGAGCTTGCTTCGGCGTCGCATACGGAAGCGGCCCGTCGAAGAGCCGTCGTCGAAGCGATTCCGAGCACGCGCGAGTGAAGCATCCGCACGCTGCCACCTTTTCCGCATGGATTCGGACTCCATGCACGAAGAGCCTCTCATACCGCTCTTTGATCTCAACACTACACATACCAACCGCTCCGCGCGAAGTTTGGTTTCCACCATTCAGGATGTTTATTGCATGAAGCGTTTCACATCAATTTTCGTTTTGCTCATCGCGGCTGCCATCGCATACCCGCAACATCAACACCACGAAAGCAGCCACGACAAACCGGCAGAATTATTGGACGGGCTCGGCGATCATCATCACCCGATTGCAACCGAGTCCGAGTTAGCGCAGAAATTCTTCGATCAGGGTTTAGCCTTGATCTACGGCTTCAACCACGACGAAGCAGCGCGGCTCTTCGCCCGGGCCGCGGAACTTGACCCGAAGTCCCCCATGCCACACTGGGGCATCGCGCTCGCACTGGGACCGAACTACAATATGCCGCCCATGCCGGAGCGCGAAGAGAAGGCGTGGCTCGCGATCGACAAAGCCGTCACCCTGGCGAAGGACGCACCTGCGAACGAACGCGCTTATGTCGAGGCTCTGGTGAAGCGCTATTCCAAGGACCCGGATGTCGACCGCAAGGAACTGGCCGTGCTTTACAAAGACGCCATGAAACGCGTCATGGCCGAGTACCCGGACGATCTCGATGCGGCCACGCTCTATGCCGAATCGCTGATGAATCTTCGCCCGTGGCAATTGTGGAGCGCGGAGGGAGAGCCGGCCGAGGGGACCCTCGAGGTGCTCGCCGTGCTTGAAGGGGTTTTGCGCCGCAACCCGAATCATCCGGGCGCGAACCACTATTACATTCACGCCGTTGAAGCTTCAAAGAACCCGGAGCGCGCGCTGCCGAGCGCCATGCGGTTGGGCGCGCTGATGCCCGGCGCGGGGCACATCGTGCATATGCCTTCGCACATCTTCCTGCGCACGGGCGACTTTGAGACCTCGGCCACGGTGAATGAAACCGCTTCCGAAATCGACCGCAAGTACATCGAGCGCAGCGGCGCCAAGGGGATCTACCCGCTGATGTACTACTCGCACAATCTGCACTTCGTTTCCTATGTCCGCATGATGCAGGGCAGGTTCGACGACGCCATGGATTACGCGCGCCGCCTGAGCGCGAACGTGGACGGTTCGATCGACGGCATGCCGATGATCGCGCCCTACGGTACCTTCGAGTGGCTGGTGCTCACCCGATTCGGCAAGTGGGACGAGATGCTGGCTCAACCGGAACCGAAAGAAGAGACGCTTTACCTGCACGCGATGTTCCGCTATGCCAGGGGCTTGGCGTTCGCGGGTTTGGGGAAAGTTTCGGACGCGCAAGCCGAGCGCGAGCGGCTCGAGGCGATCTTCGCGAAAGTCCCCGAAACCGATAAGCTGATGATTAACGGCGTTCGCAGCGTGCTCGCGATCGGCATGGCGGATCTTGACGCGCGAATCGCGCGGGCGCGCAACGATCCGGCGCGGGAGATCGCGCTCTTTCGGAAGGCCGTGGAACTTCAGGATCATCTCGGCTATATGGAACCGCCGGAGTGGCATTACCCCATGCGAGAGGCGCTAGGCGCCGCGTTGTTGCGGCAGGGGAACGCGGAAGCGGCCGAGTCCGTTTTCCGGAAGGACCTGGAACTGCACCCACGCAATGGCCGTTCCCTTTTCGGCCTGCTTGAGGCATTGAAGGCGCAAGGGGAAACCGTGAACGCGCAGTGGGTGACCGGCGAGTTCAAGGAAGCATGGAAATACGCTCCTCAAGATCTCAAGATTGCCGACTTTTGAGGGAACGGCGCAGTCGGAGCGGTAATCCGTCGAAGGAACGTTACTCTACCCGGCGCGAGGCCCAAGAGCGCGGCCAACCGGCGCGCGTCATCGGGACGGGATTGCAATTCTGAGACTTCCTCTAGTTAAGCGGGCAGCGGAAAAATTGGATAATGCCCGGAATTTCCGCAGCCCGTCTTTTTTTGACTCACCACACTTTTCAATATTCGTACCTGTGTGTTATTGCTCTGCTTGTGTACTGTCGCCAGTTTCACCGCCAGCTATCGGAGTGCGGTCGTCGTCATCGGCGCGCCAGCTTCTCCCATAGAGAAGGGCGTGGCGGCGCTGCTCGCCGAGAGAATCGCGTGCTCCCTATCCTTGTCGGAATTCCGGTACACCATCCGGCACTCCAGCAGGAAATGAAATCCCGCCGGATTCCGCCATTGACCGCTCTCGCTCCGGGACCGGAGGGTTTTCTGGTCCAGACCGCCGGCAGTGGAAACCGCGCGCGTGCGGGCCACCGGAATCGATGAGCGAGGTGTTCTCTATGCCGCAGGCGAGATCCTGCGCCGCATGGAGGTCGGCGAAGCCACGTTCGAGTTCCCACAGCCGCGCCAGCGGCAATCCGATCTGCGCGTCCATCAAGCGCAACGCCGCCAGCCCTTCCGGAGATCCCGCCCCGGATTGATGCTGCGCGCTGTCGTCGCGTCCCATCCAATTCACGATCACTTGCGGATGGCATCCTCCTCTTGCGCTCGCCTTGCGAGTCGTCTAGACTCACTACGTGCCCGTCGTGGACGAAGGTTGCGCCTTCACTGGGGATGTCCACTCCGCCCGGTAGAATCCATGCGGCTCCAGGCGGCAGACCGTGTTCCGAATTTCGCTTCAGGAGACTCCCGTTTGAATCGAAGAAAGTTTATCACCACCTCGGCCGGAATTGTGGCCGCTGCCGCGGGCCCGGAATGCTGGGCGCTGGAGAACCGGAGTTCCACGAAGCGCTCCTTCGATTTCGCCGAATACAAGGATGCGAGCAATGCCGTGCCTATCCAGCGGATCACGCCGGACGACGGCTACTACATCCACACCTACTACGACGTGTCTCCCTGGAGCCCTTCCGGCCGCTATCTGGCCGCCACCAAAGTGCCTTACCAGGATCGCTATCCGGTCCTAGGAGACACGGCGGAGGTCTGCCTTATCGATCTGAAAGACCGCACCATCCAGACCCTGTTCCAGACGAAATCATGGGGCTATCAGACCGGCGCGAATGTCAATTGGGGCGCGACGGACCGGTATCTCTACACGAACGACATTATCAATGGCGTTTCCGTTTGTGTCCGCATCGATCTGGAGCGTGGCGAAACGAGGATCTATACGGGCCCCGCTTACAATGTCGCGCCGGACGATTCCTGCGTCATTGGCTTCCCGATGGAGCTGATGGATGCCACGCAGTTGGGCTATGGGGCGCCCTCGAAAGACCCGCTGAATCCCCCGTCGCTGCCCCTCGGCGCATCGAAGACGCAAGGCTTGTGGAGGACAGATCTCAAGACCGGCAAGAAGACGCTGCTCATGAGTTTGCATGCACTTGCGTCTCAGGTGAAGGATGCGGCCCCCTGGAAGGGAACGGGAACCTGGTATCTCTGGCATTCCAAGTTCAATCCCCAGAGCAACCGGATTCTCCAGATCTCGCGCGTGATGTTTCCGGACCGACAAGGCGGGGAGAACTCCATGGTCTTCACCTTCAATCCGGACGGTTCCGATTTGACGCTGCTGCCGGTGAAGAAGGTCTGGGGAAATACCGGCGGCCACCCCAACTGGCACGCCGACGGTCGCCACGTGATTCGCGTTCTGCCCGTCGATGGTAAGCTGCGTTTTGTCCAGTGGCGCTCGGATGGCAGCGATTTTCGTCTTCTGAGCGAGACCCTCGAAGGAGGCGGCCATCCCCGGATCCAACCGGACGGGCGCTATCTCATTACGGATACCTTCACCCACGATGGAACGAAGCAATACATGGTCCTGCGCTTCATCGATTTCCGCGAAGACCGCGAGCGGCCCCTCTGCCGCATCGGGACCGTCGACCGCTCGACGCTCAATGACCCGCTATCGATGGTCCGCCGTCTCGACGGCCACCCCAACTGGGACCGCAACTTCAAGAAAGTCATCTTCCAGGCCGCCCCGGAAGGCCGCCGCCAGCTTTATCTCGCGGACCTTACGAATTTGCTCTAGCGAGTGGCCAGTTCCTCGCTCCAGACGTAGCTTTGGGAAACCCGGCTGCCTTGCTGGCGTTGCGCGGAGCTGCAATCTTATTACTAGATATATATCTAAAGATCAAATGCTAACCTTCTGAGGCCTTTCCTCTGTGCAGCGCTTGACCCGTGCCGCGTTTTTCCACGGTCGCTCCGCGCCCTCCTCAATTCTTGAGGAAGCTGTTGATTCTGTGAAGCGGATTGATTCTTCAGGGCTAATTGGCCATACTCACCCAAGCAAATCTCTGGCCAGCGGTAACGGTACTCCTGTAGCTGCCTCAAGAAGGTCTTAAGAAATCCGTACGATTGCGTGTGTTTCACGTGTTAAACTGGGCATGCTATCAAGGAAAGGTACTAAGGGAATGACACGAACTTTTTGGTCCTGCTTGCTCGGTGTTCTGGCGTTTGTAGCGACATCTTCAGCGACGACGATCAACCTCCTCGATTCCAATACCGCGAACCCCGTGGTGACGGTATCGGTCTCGATCACGGACATCGCCGGTGGCGTTCGAATCCAGGCGACAGTGAACCCCATGGTTCCCAGCGCCGAAGGGGACTTGATCGGGCTCTACTTTAATTACGACGGCATTGCGCCAGCGGATAACGCGGTAACCACCTCGGTGAACAGTTACACGGATGGGAATAACGATCCCGATGATCCCGGTGTGGTTTATGAGAAAAAGTCTGGAGGAAAGGCGGGGCCATTTAATCTTTCCGCCAATACCTTGTTCTTCGCGATCGGCGGGAACGGCATTGGCCAGAACAAGTACGACATCAGCTTCATCAGCTTTGACGCATTGAGCACACCCGCTCTGGAGGCCAGCAAGTTCCTCTCGGCGGTCGGTCGCGTGACGAGCGTAACGGAGTTCAATGTGGATGGGTCCGTCAAGGGTCGTGGCGGGAGCTTGTGGCTAGTCAATTCCGATTACCCCCAGATCCCCGATACTTCGACCGAGGTTCCAGAACCGGCAACACTCCTGATGATGGCTGCTGGGCTCGGATTGGTTCTTCTTGCCAAAGGGAGAGCCGGAGCCGTTAAGGCGTAAGAACTTCTTGGCAGTCTCGCCCACATCGCCGGAAGCGTTCCCCGGCTTCACTGGGAAGCGATGATTCAATCCTCTTGTTATCGGGTTGGCTATCTACGACCAGGCTGGGTTGCACCCATTGCTGTCCAAATTAGCAGCCCTCCATCGCTGGGACCCCTGCCGCTATTGACTGCGGCGCGCTCGTAAGGCTGCTTTCCGGTTCAGTTTGGGGGCGGGGCGCCGCCTCAAACAGCCCCATCAGCAGAGGCGACGGGCTTTCCTCTGCCGGATTCGCTCCTGGCGGCCCCTCGAACGGGTGGTCCAGGAACAGCCACAGGTCCCGGTAGACGAACAGTTGCTGGCGTAGCAGCGCGAGGAAACGCGACGGATGCCAGTTCAGCTTACTCTTCAACTGCAGGAAGCGCACCAGCAGCAGCGCGATCAGTGCTGTCCAAATTTGCGTCGTCAGCGCATTGGCGCTCGTGCCCACGAAACTCTTGATCCGCAGGTTCTGCTTCAGCGCCTTGAAGAACAACTCCACCTGCCAGCGCTGCTTGTCGATCGCCGCGAACGGATCCCAAGAGCGGAACCCCCGCGCAGGACGCTCGCCCCGATACTTGCAAACGGCGCGGTCGAACAGCGTCGCGGGAACCAGTTTCAACATCTGGCTGAAAATGCTGGATACTCGATTCATGGCGCTCCTTCTTGGAAGGGTCGATTCGTTCTTGCGGAACCGATTCGCACCCTAGCAGAGGAGCGCCTTTTTCC
>JADYZL010000327.1 GCA_020853155.1 Bryobacterales bacterium | reverse complement strand
CACGGAAGGGGATCTGCGCCGTTACCTTGCAAGCGGCCATCTTTCCCCGCACGATCCGGTCCGGCGGGAAGACGAACAGGCGCATCGTCCCCTCTCGCAATTCGTGCCGGCGTCAGCCGCGCCGGCCCTCCCGCCCGGCGCTTACGCCCCCGCTTATCAGCGTCCGCAAATGGCGAACGGCGCGCCCCTTCCCCCGAATCTTCATTGGGGGTTGGTCCTGCTGCTTACCATCGTGACCTGCGGGTTCTTCTCCTTGATCTGGATGTTGATGCAGGCATGGTGGCTCAAGCAGTTGCATCCCGCCAACCGCTCCATTTGGCTGCTTGCCGCTTCCTTCGGGGTCACCTACGCCGCGTCGATTGGCCTGGGCGCCTTCGCTCCCCTTCTGGAGACCGTTTCAAAGGATTCTGATCTGAGCGTGCCATTGATGTTCTTCATCGCCGGCGTCGCGATCCTGATTTCCTTGGCCGGGCTGGGCCTCTTCTTCGCGGCGGAGCTGGCCATGCGGAAGGAGATGCTGGCCTATTTCAACACCATCGAAAATATCCAGCTTCGGTTGAATCCGGTGCTCACGGTCCTCGTGGGCTTGTATTATCTGCAGTATCATATGTCACGAATCGCGGAATGGAAAAAGACCGGAACGCTCGCGCCGTAATATAGGGTGACACTACGGAAAAGCAAACGCTTCCGCGGCTTGGCGCAAGCGGAATGAAGAGCGTTTCCACGCCCGGAGTGGAGAGGGGAGACTGCGCGGATGATGTATTTTCTGAACCGGGGCGGAACCCGCTACGGCCCCTACACGCCAGACGATGTGCGGCGCTACCTCGCCTCCGGGAACATCGCGCCGGAAGACCGGTTGGAACCGGAGGGCGGGGGAGCATCCCTTACCGCCGCTGAACTTGCACAGCCACCTGCCACGCCGTCATTCCAGGCTTCGCCTCAAGCCTCTCCCGGCTCAGCGGCGCCGCTCGGCACGGGCGCTGCGGGCGGCCTTCATCCTGCCTCCCAGCCAATCAGCGCATCCGGTTTCGGCGGGTACCCCATGCACACGATGACTTCATCCATCCCCGCGCAAGTCCCGCCGCCCCCTGGAATGGATTGGTGGCTGGTTTTGATCCTTTCAATCTGCACCTGCACCCTCTTCGGATACATCTGGTCCATCGTGCAATCCAGATGGGTCAAGAAGCTCGATCCCGGCAGCCGGGCCACGCTGTACTTGCTGCTGCCCTTGCTGCTCATCCCCGCCGTGATCGCCATTGCGATTGGCGGCGGCATCGCCGGGGAGGTAGCGGGCCGTGGGGAAGAGGTGATCGGCGGGTTGATGGCCATTCCCGTCCTCGTGCTTTCCCTTGGCGCCGCCATCGCCTCCATTGCCGGATTTATCTCCATGAGTAGCAGCCTCTCCGAAGCCACTGCGCATTGGGGTGCGGCCCGCATCGATCTCGGCGGCATATTCACCGTCTTTGTGGTGATCGGATGGCTCACCAATCTCCTCTTTCTGATCGCGCCCGTCTGGATTCAGTACCGCCTGGACGAAGTGCGGAGGCTGCAAGCCTGGGGAGGAGCCCGGCCACGATAATGCCGTTCTCAGCCCATTCGCTCGACTCCTCTCCGCGCCGCGTGGCTTGGCTGCTGGCGGCCCTTGGCGCGGCGGGCGCGGGCGTGCTCTATGCCTCGCCGCCCCGGCAATCGTGGTACTTGCCCGCCTGCCCGATCCACGCCGCTACGGGATTCTTCTGCCCTGGGTGCGGCGCCGCGCGTTCCTTGCATGCGCTATTACACGGTCATCTGGCGGAAGCGATGGATGCAAACCTGCTCGTCGTCGCACTGCTCCCCGCGCTGGCCGCGCTGGGGGTTTTGCTTTTTGCCGATGCCGTTCGCGACAATCGTGTTCGGGACCTGCGTTTGCCATCCTGGGCGGCATTCGGGTTGGTGGCCGTGGTGACGCTGTTCACCATCCTCCGTAACCTGCCAGATACGCTGCCCCTGCTCGGATGGGTGGGCTATCTCGCTCCCTAGCGCCCGGGCTCCCGTTTGCCGCATGAGTTCACCACGGATTCGCCGCCTGGCTCTCGATTACGAAACTCTCGTCCGCCGCTTTGACGGATGGCCCGTCATTCGTTTGGCAGCCCAGCAGGGGCAACCGCCGGAGCACTATCGCTTCGCCCTTTCCGTGAAGGGTCTCGCTGTCGCTCCGGGCGGCGATATCGTGGAGCGCGACGAGCATCTCGTCGAAGTGAACCTCTCGCTTGGCTATCCGCGCCGCGCGCCGCAGTGCAGGATTCTCACCCCGCTCTTTCATCCGAATTTTGACCACACCACCGTCTGTATCGGCGATTTCTGGGCCGCTTCCGAAGGCCTCGACGATCTCATCATCCGCATCGGGCGCATGATCGCGTATCAGGAATACAATGTGAAAAGCCCGCTCAACGGGCTTGCCGCGCGCTGGGCCGCCGAGCATGCTCATCTGCTCCCGGTGGATTCACGGGAAATCGCTCCGCCCTTGCGGAAAATAGCGCCGCCGCCACCACCGGTTGCGCTCGCTCCCTCCGCCGTCCCGGCGGCGCCCCTGGTCTCACGGGAGATCGAGCCCGGCGAACCCTCGGCCGGCGACCCCTGGAACGGAAAGATCGTCATCCCATGATGCGGCGAGAGCGAGGTTCTGCGTGGATACATTAATCAATCTGGGCGAGGAATGGCCGCCGTTTCTTGCGAACGATCACCTGCGAAACCTGGTCTTTTCCGTCCTGCTGGTCGGGACGCTGATCGTGATTCGCACCATCGCGAATCGCATCGTTACGCCGCGGCTCGGCAGCGCGGAAGAACGCCGCCGCTGGCTCTCCGGTTCCCGCAACACGCTGGCGCTGCTCGTGTTCCTGGGCCTCGCCGCCGTTTGGGCGAATGCGATCCACTCCTTCCTGCTTTCCGTCGTCGCACTGGCCGCCGCCATGGTGATCGCAACGAAGGAGCTCATCCTCTGCCTGAGCGGTTCCGCCGTACGGGCCATCGGCAGTTCCTACAGCCTGGGAGATCGCATTGAATGGGGCGCCGTGCGAGGGGACGTGATCGACATTTCGCTGCTCACGACGACGCTGCTTGAAGTCGGCCCCGGCCACGACTTCCACATGCCCACCGGGCGCTCCATCATCGTGCCGAATTCCAAGCTGCTCGATACGCCCGTCTTCAATGAATCGAAGATCGGCCGCTATGTCGTGCATACGCTCCGCATTCCGCTGGAGCTATCCCCGGAGCTCGATCTCGCTCGCGCCGAGAAAGCCGCGCTGGACAGTATTCACGAGGTTTGCAGGGAATTTCTGGAACCCGCGCATGATTGGATGGAGAGTCTGGAGCATACGCACAATTTCATCCACTCTCCGTCGGCGGATCCGCGCGTCTACCTGCGCGTGGCCGATCCGCGCTGCATCGAAATGCTGCTCCGCTTCCCTTCGCCCATCCGCCGGCAGGGCCGCACGGAGCAGGAAATTCTGCGCCACTTCCTGCAAAACTATCTCCCCGGCGCGGGGCAACTGGGCGCGAGCCTTCCCTTAGTTCCAAAGCCGCCCCAGCCTTCTTGAGTTGTTCTTGAGGGAGTGGATCTTCCAGGTTGGCCCGGTTAGTGGCCGTGCCGCTGGCAGCAAGCGCACAACCGGTGGTTCCACCAATGCGCTCCGGCAATCAAAGCGCCGCCGGCGGCCATCGCCACGCCATACCCTGCCCCATGCTTCACTCCGGCGGCATGCAATGCGGCAATCACCGCCAAGCCTGTGGCGAATAGCGCCAGCGCAGCCGGATTACGATGCTTTGTGTAGCTGGGCACAAGGCTGCCCATCGCCACCAGAAACGCCGAACCAACCAGCAGCAATTCCGTGGATTCGGAAGCCACCCACCCGTGCCCCAGGTAGGTCAGATAGCCAATCACGAAGGGCATCAGCACGCAATGGACGGCGCACGTGGAGGAGATGATCATGCCCACGCGGTCAAGCCCGCCCTTGGCGGCGCGAGGCAGGGCGACAGATACGTTCGGAGAAGGAGAAACGGTGCTCATCACAGAAAAACAACGCGGGAGCGCGCGGTGAGGCCGCTCTCTACGAGTGATTTATCATTCTCAGTATGATTCGGCGCCATTGTGTCTGTCAAGGCCGCCGTCAAAGATTCTTTTAGCGCAAATTCGCGTTGAAAAAATCGATCGTCCGGCTCCACGCCAGTTTAGCCGCCGCCTCGTCGTAGCGGGGTGTCGTGTCGTTATGGAAGCCGTGGTTGGTGTTCTCGTACATGTACATCGTGTACTTCTTGCCGTTGGCCTTCAGCGCCTCCTCGTAGGCGGGCCACCCGGCGTTGACGCGCGTATCGAGGCTCGCATATTGAAGCAATAGCGGCGCCTGAATCTTGGCGACATCCTCGCCCCGAGCCTGCCCGCCATAGAAGGGAACCGCCGCCGCGAGATCGCCGCCCAGCTTCACCGCCAGCATGTTGGCGACGCCGCCGCCGTAGCAGAAGCCCACAACGCCGATTTTGCCCGTGCAATCGGGCCGCGCCTTCAGCCACCGCGCCGCGGCAACGAAATCTTCCATCATTTTGTCGCGGTCCAGCTTGGCGAATTCCTCCCGCCCCTTATCCTCGTCCCCAGGGTACCCGCCCACCGTGGTAAGCCCATCCGGCGCGAATGCGATGAAGTTCGCCGTGGCCACCCGCCGCGCCACATCCTCGATATACGGGTTCAATCCCCGGTTCTCATGTACCACCAGCACGCCGGGCAGCTTTCCGGTCGCGTTGGCCGGCTTCACCAGGTACCCTCGAATGCGGCCGAGCCCGTTAGGCGAAGCCACTTCGGCCCATTCCGTCTTGATGCGGGGGTCATCCTTGGCCACTTGTTGCGCCCAGGCGAAATTCGGGCTAAGGCTTTCGACCAGCGCCGCCGCGCTCACCCCGCCCACGGCGAACTTCTTGGCGCCGTCGAAGAAAGCGCGCCGGTCGATATCCCCATGCACATACAGGTCAAACAGGTTCAGCAATTCCTGCGGAAATTCAGAAGCCTTCTTGCGTTCGATCATCGGAAGTCCCTCCCTCGTTGAGCGAAGCATAGCATAGCGCCGCGAGGCGGAGCAGCCGTGCGTTCGGGCGTTCACCCGTCACACCGCTAGGACCGCAATCTTGAGCCGCGATGAAGGAATTTCAGCAGTGTCACTCTGATTTTGGGTATCCTTTTACTTTGGCTATGAAGGAGTCCGATCCATGATCGCCGGAGTTCCAAAGGAGATCGATGCGGGGGAGCGGCGCGTGGCGCTCGTGCCCGCGCTTGTCCCGTCGCTCGTGAAAGCGGGCTTTGACGTGCTTGTGGAAACGGGCGCGGGAGAAGCCGCCGGGTTCTCCGATGCGGCGTTCCAGGAGAAGGGAGCGCGGCTTGCCCCCTCGCCGGAGGCCCTCTGGCGCGACGCCGAAGTGGTGCTCCAGGTGCGCGGCGTGGGAAGCAATCCGGAAATGAGCACCACGGAACTTGCGCGCTTGCGGCCCGGCCAGGCGGTCATCGGCTTTTTTGACCCGCTTTCGAACCCCGGCGCCATTGCCTCCATCGCCGCCACCGGGGCAAGCGCGCTTTCGATGGAATTGATGCCGCGCATCACCCGCGCGCAGAGCATGGACGCACTCTCCTCCATGGCCACCGTTGCTGGCTACAAAGCGGTGCTCGTGGCGGCGAATGCCCTGCCGAAAATGTTCCCGATGCTCATGACCGCCGCGGGCACCGTCGCCCCTGCCAAGGTGTTCATCGTCGGTGTCGGCGTGGCCGGCTTGCAGGCCATCGCCACCGCCCGCCGCTTGGGCGCGGTCGTGCAAGCCTATGACGTCCGCCCGGCGGTGAAAGAGCAGGTCGAGAGCGTCGGCGCCCGATTCGTGGAGTTGCCGCTCGATACGGAGGCCGCCGAAGGCCAGGGCGGCTATGCCAAGGCCCAGGACGAAGCCTTTTACCGTAAGCAGCGCGAGTTGATGGCGCGCGTCGTCGCCGAGTGCGATGTGGTCATCACAACGGCTGCCATCCCCGGCAAGAAAGCCCCCGTGCTCGTCACGGCGGAGATGGTGCGCGGGATGATGCCGGGTTCCGTCATCGTCGATCTGGCCGCGGAGCGCGGTGGCAATTGCGAATTGACGCGCCCGGGCGAGGTGGTGGTGGAGCATGGCGTCGCCATTCACGGGCCGCTCAACCTGCCGTCCACCGTGCCCCACCACGCCAGCCAACTCTACGCCAAGAACATGGTCACCTTCCTCCTGCACCTCGCGAAGGAAGGGAAGTTGCCATTGGATGTGGACGACCAGATTCTTCGCGAGACCTTACTCACGCGCGATGGCGCCGTCGTGGAACCGCGCGTTCGCGGATTGCTGGGATTGCCGGAAGCGGGTGCTCCGGCGCAGGAGGGATGATGGAAATTTTCGTAGCCGCACTCACGATTTTCGTACTGTCGATTTTCATCGGTTTTGAAGTCATCAACAAGGTGCCGCCCACCCTGCACACGCCCCTGATGTCGGGCTCGAACGCCATCTCCGGCATCACCGTGGTGGGTGCGATCCTCTCCGCGGGCACCCAGCACACCACCCTCACCACCATCCTCGGGTTCCTCTCGGTGGTCTTCGCCATGATCAACGTGGTGGGGGGCTTCTGGGTCACCCACCGGATGCTTGCGATGTTCCGGAGAAAGTAATTACGATGCCCCCGGTTGCCATCAATTTCGCTTACCTGATCGCCTCCGCCCTATTTATCTTCGGGCTGAAAGGTCTCTCGCATCCGCGCAAGGCGGTGCGCGGCAACCTGCTGGGTGCGATCGGCATGCTGATCGCCATCGTCGCCACGATGCTCGATCGCGCGATCATCGGCTATGAAGTGATTCTGGCGGGGCTCGTCGTCGGGTCTCTCATCGGATGGCTGTTGGCCGTGCGCATCCAAATGACGGGCATGCCGCAGATGGTCGCGCTTCTCAACGGCTTCGGTGGCGCCGCCTCTGTGCTCGTCGCCGGCGCCGCGCTCATTGAGGTGCAAACCATAGGAGCAGCCTTCGACCTCCAGATGACGGTGGCCACGGCGCTATCGGGCCTGATCGGCGCGGTCACCTTCTGGGGAAGCCTGGTCGCCTTCGCGAAGCTCCAGGAGATCATGAGCGGCAACGCCATTGTCTTCCCTGGCCAGCATCTGCTCAGCGCCGTGGTCGCGTTGGCGAGCGTGGCGCTCTGTGTGCTGGTGGTGCTTCAGCCGGAATCGATTTCTTACTATTGGGTGCTGGTGGTTACCTCGTCAGTGCTTGGCATCCTCGCCACCATCGGCATCGGCGGGGCGGACATGCCGGTCGTCATCTCGCTCCTCAACTCCTATTCGGGCTTGGCTGCGGCGGCAACCGGCTTCGTCCTCAGCAACAACATGCTGATCATCGCCGGTTCGCTCGTCGGCGCGTCGGGCATCATCCTCACGCAGATCATGTGCAAGGCGATGAACCGCTCGCTGACGAACGTCTTGTTCGGAGGCTTGGGCGCGGCCCCGGCTTCCAGGGAGAAGGGCGACGACGTCTACGCGGGCAAGGTGAAGAGCACCTCCGCCGAAGAGATCGCGATGCTGCTTGAGAATGCGCGCCGCGTGGTGATCGTGCCCGGCTATGGGCTCGCCGTCTCCCAGGCGCAGCACACCGTGCGCGCGTTAGCCCAATTGCTCGAAGCCCGTGGCACGGAAGTCGTGTATGGTATTCACCCGGTGGCGGGCCGCATGCCCGGCCACATGAACGTTCTCCTCGCGGAAGCCGACGTGCCCTATGAGGCGCTCAAGGAAATGGATGAGGTGAACCCCACCTTCGCGCAAACCGACGTTGCCATCGTGATCGGCGCGAACGACGTCGTGAATCCGCTCGCGCGCACCGACCCCAATTCCCCCATCGCCGGCATGCCCATCCTCGACGTCGATAAGGCGCACACGGTGGTTGTCGTGAAGCGCAGCCTCAGCCCTGGGTTCGCCGGGATTCCCAACCCGCTGTTCGCGGCGGACAATACCCTGATGTTCTTCTCCGACGGCAAGAAGGCCGTGAACGACATCATCGCCGCCGTCAAGGAACTGGGTTAGCGCCCCGCGAGAAACAGCGTCCCGCGGGACCGGTTAGATGAGCCCGCCATCCCGCGCCAGCTTCAGCGCCTCGATGGCCGCGCCGCGCGCGCCCGCGGTGTCCCCGTTCGGCATCACGTAAATGGGGATATCTTTCTGTTCGTCGCGCTGCCCGGGCATCCCGGCGCGGATCTGTTCGAGAAACCACTGCTGGAACGCTTCGCTGGTTTCCACCGCGCCACCCCCAACAATGAGTGCGTCGGGGTCGAAGGTGTTGATCATCTGGTCGTAGAACAAACCGAGCGCATTGGCCTGAATACGGAAGATTTCGCGGCAGAGCGGATCGCCCTTCTCCGCGAGCCCCCGCACGAGTTTGGCGGCCTTGACGATATCGCCGAGTCTTGCCAGTTCGTGCCCCGGTTCCTTCGCCAAAAAGTGGGGCAGAAGCGTGTT
>JADYZL010000326.1 GCA_020853155.1 Bryobacterales bacterium | reverse complement strand
TCCGGCCACGCGCCCCATCGAAGTGCTGCTGAACGGAAAGCCCAAATTTGAGGCGCATCTCGCCGCGGTGGGCAATAAGAAAGCCGTCCGGCTTGCCGGCCCCGCAACACAACCCAAAGGGAACGCAGCGCCAAAACTCGCAGTTGGACCGGCCCAATCCGGCCATGGGCAACACGGCGGCGGACAGCACAGCGATGGAGCCGCTTCAACACACGCCGCGACGCTCGCTTCCGCCCTCAGCGAAGCTTAGCGAACCGCGCGAACATCCGCGGTGAATGCGCGGACCGCGTGGACGTACTCAGCGAACGCGCGCGTTACGTGCGCGTCTGCTGCATCTCCGCGGGATCCCAATACAGAATGCTCTTCTTGTAGTAGCTCTCATTGCAGAGCAACGCGGGGCCCGCCGCGCGGAAGCCAAAGACCGCGTCTTCCACCACCGGCTTGCGCGTGCGCACCGCGCTCATGAACGCCTCATGATGGGCGACGTGGGCGCTATAGCCCTCGGATGCCTTATACTCGCTGTTCTCCACTACGCGCCCGCGGTTCTGCCGCACCATCTCCGGGTACTTCTCGTTGTACTCCTTGAGAAACGCTTCCTGCGCCGCCTTGGTAAACGTGCCGATGGTATAGCCCGGCGCGCTTTCATCCGGCGTGCGGACCATCTCCAGTGTGTCGTAGCTCGTCGTGAAACTTCCCTCCGTGCCACAGAAACGGAAGCCGAAGCGCTCGTCCGGCACGCCGCTCTTGAAGTTCACTCGCAGAGCGAGGTTGAAGGCCGGGTGCTCGGGCGATTCCGGATAATCGAACAACGCCAGCATCACATCGGGCACGTCGCGGCCGTCTTTCCAATAGCGCAAGCCGCCTGTCGAATAGACGCTAGACGGCCCCTTGGAATTGGTGGCGAAGTGCAAACCGCTAAGCAGGTGTACGTATAGATCGCCGGCCAGGCCCGTGCCGTAATCGTTGTAATTGCGCCAGCGAAAGAATCGCGTGGCATCGAAGGGGCGTTTAGGTGCACTGCCGAGGAAGCGCTCCCAATCCACGGTTTCGGGGCCGGCGTCGGGTGGCACGGTGTATTGCCAAGCTCCCGTGGCCGTGTTCCGGTCAAGCCAGGCTTCCACCATCGTCAACTGGCCGATCTGGCCGCTCTGGATGATCTCGCGCGCCTTCTTGTAAATCGAAGACGTGACGTACTGGCTGCCCACCTGAAGGATCTGCTTTCCACGCTGCACTTCCTCGATCAGCCCCTTGCCTTCACTGATCTTGTGGATCATCGGCTTCTGGAGATAGACGTCTTTCTTCGCCTTTAGGGCATCCTTGGCGATAGGCACATGCCAGTGGTCCGGGGTCGCGATGATCACCGCATCCACGTCCGACCTCGCCAGAATCTCCCGGTAATCCCGCGTGGTGGCGATGCCGTCTCCGAAAAGTTCCTTCGCCCGCTCCAGACGCCCCGTATAGAGGTCACATACGGCCACCAACTCCACGCCCGGATCCTTGAGCGCATTGCGCGTGTCACCGAATCCCATGCCGCCGATTCCGATGGTAGCGATCTGTACGCGATCGTTGGGCGACAATCCCGTTTGCGCAAAGGCAGGAAGCGCGAGGCTGGCGCTGGCAGCGTTCCTCAGGAAGCGACGGCGGGATGGCGGCATAAATACACTCCTTCCGCGCACATCCGTTGCGAGAATGCAGCGCGGCATTTCTATTCTATCCCGAGGCAACCGCGCCGCCACCCCGGCGCGGCAGTATACTGGCTGAATAGCGCCTGGCTGCCCGGCCGGGTCTCACTCTTTTCCCTGGAGCAATGTCCCCATGTCCAACGCAAGAATCGTGGCCCGATTGTCTCTGCTCGTCTTATTGGCAACCCTTGCCTGCCTCGCGCAGAATCCCGCGCTGTCCGGGATGCATCGTGAGTTCTCCGCAGCCAAGGCGTCCGTCCTCAAGGCGGCGAACAAAGCGCCTGAAGACATTTACGGCTTCCGCCCGACGCCGGAGGTCTTCACGCTCCGCCGCATGTTTCTCCACATCGCGGGCGCCTCCTACAGCATCTGCTCCAGCGCCGCGGGCAAGCCGGGGTCCGCGCCGAAGGTGGACGTGACGGCAGAAAGCCCCAAAGCGGAAGTGATCGCAAAACTCAATGCCGCGTTTTCCTACTGCGAAGACGTCTTCGCGCACTCTTCCGACGCGACGCTGGCGGAGACCGTTCCCACCGCCAATGGCCCCCGGGAGAAGAGCTACTACTTCAGCCATCTTCTCGGCCACACGTTTCTGCACTACGGCAACGTGGTGACCTACATGCGCATCAAGGGCATGTCGCCCGGAGATTAGGCGCCGCCAAGGCTACACCGCCCAAACCTCCGGCTCCGTCTCCACGGTTCGAGAGATTCTCCGTTGCGTTTCTTCAGCCGTCGGGTTCTTGAAGGGAGTGCCCATGAGTTGCGTCAACTGCGCGAAGACATCCGTGTTGCGCAGCAGACCTTCAAAGCGCTCCTGTCCCGGCCCCACCGCGGTGGACGTGGCATAGTCCGCCGTATGGCTGGTGCCCACGAAGCCAACCCCGGTGACGTTGGCCAGCACTTGCCCGAGAACGCCGGCGAGGGTGTCCTGCTGGACGTTGAGCGAGATCCCTTTCTCCCCGGATGCGGCACGGGCGATCGCATTCGCGTGGGCGGCGGGGAGATCGACGCCATACGCTTCCCGGATGACGCTGGCGACGCGCGCCGCCGCGGTGCTTCGCGCATCGGAAGCCTTGCTCTCCTCCATCGTGTAGTCCGCGCGATTACCCAACTGCTTTGCGATTGCCGTGAATGAGGCCTTCGCCGCAACCGCGCGCGCAAGGCACTCATCGCTCGTGCCGCTCGCGCCGCCCATACTTCGCAAGCCAGGGTTCGAGTTCGCGTGATCCGTGCAGAGCACCACCAGGGTGTTGCGATCCCGCCGCGCGAATTCGAGCGCAACTGTAATGGCGGCGTCAAACGCCAACTGGTCTTGAATGAGCGCCGCCGCGTCGTTGGCGTGCGCGGCGTGGTCGATACGGGCTCCTTCCAACTGCAGGAGGAATCCCTTGGGCGAGTTTGCAAGCGCGGCCAGCGCCATCGCGCTCATCTCCGCCAGGGTGGGGATGTTATTCTTCGCCTCCGCATCCCGCAAATGGTCAATGGAGTAAGGTAGTTGCCCTTCCCCGAATAGCCCGAGCAGCCGGTCGCCCGTCTTCACCTTTGCGAGTTCCGCTTTCGTCATTGCCACGCGATAGCCGCTCTCCCGGTAAACGGCCAGCAGATCCTTCCGGTCCGCGCGTTTATCGGCGAGGAAGGCTTCGCGGCCGCCGCCGAGCAGCACGTCCACGCGATGGCGATACTGCTCGACGATCAAATCCTTCGCGGAGCGCTTCGGAACACTTGCCGCGAAGCCGGCGGGCGTGGCGTCCCAAATGGCGGTGGTGCTCACCAGACCCACGCGCATCCCCTTCCCGCGCGCCAGTTCGGCCAACGTGGTGAGAGAAGTGCCGTCGGGCAAGGTGTTCAATGCGCCATTGGCGACGCGCGAACCGGAGCCCCAACTCGACGATGCAGCGGAAGAATCCGTGACGCTGCTGTTGAGCGAAGCCTGATCGAAATACCCTCGCGTCACCGAAGCATCCCGCAGCAACCGGACCCATTCCGTCGTTTTCCCGTTTGCAGCCCGCGACGCCAGCTCGGCAAGCGTGAGCACGCCGGCGCTCATCCCGTCGGACACCATGAAGATAATGTTGCGTGGTCTCTTTCCGCTCACCACGTCCCTCGCCTCGGCCCGCGTGCGCAGCATCGTCACGCCCAACGCACCTAAACCCGTTTGCTTAAACCAATCCCTCCGCCCGGACTCCGACACATCGCACCTCCCATTAAATTGCGAGTTTACTATCTTAATTCTCGCTTTCACAAGCGCCCCACCTCGTTTTTAACCTCTCATGCGGCGCTCTTCGAACGCGTGTGCAATGCATCGCGACCGGCGGGGCGTTTCAGTTTAATCGGAAATAATTTCAGCAACTCGTTGAAATTTTTCTTGACACTGCTCTCGTTTACGTTTACTTTCGTTTTGTAGTGGAGAAACGCAGCCAGGAGCCAAACCGTAAAGGAAAGAATCCTACTTACCTGGACGTCGCTCGCGCCGCGAACGTGAGCCCGGCCACCGTCACCCGAGTGCTCACCGGCGTTGCGGGCGTGAGCAAAGACATGGCCGCGCGCGTTCGCAGGGCAGCCGAATCCCTGAATGTAGACCTCGAACAGGGCAATCGCAGCCGGATTCTCGCGTTCATCCTATCGAATCGGGAACTCCTTCATCCATTTCAGGCTCGCGTTCTTCTCGGCGCCGAATCCTACTGCGCATCGCAAGGGTGGGAATTGCTTTTCCTTTCTTTTCGATATCCCCTCTCCTCCGCGCACCGCGACATACACCTTCCTCACATCCTCAACCAGCGGCAATTGCTTCGGGGCGTGATTCTTGGCGGTACGAATTCGGCCGGATTTCTTTCACACCTGGCCACGGACGGAATGCCATTCTCCGTACTCGGCAACAATGTGGTGGGTGACTGGCGGCCCGAGGAGTATTCGGTGGTCTCCTCGGACGACACCACCGGCGCCTGCGAACTGGTTCGCGATCTCATCGCTCAGGGCCACCGGGACATCTGGTACGCCGGCGATCTCGATCTCCCCTGGTATGCACGATGTGCCGAAGGCTATCGCCTCGCCATGAACGAAGCGGGCCTGGAGCCTCGTATCCAGGAGGTCCACGCGCCGGACCGGGAGCTGGGCTATCTCACCGCCAAGTCAATTCTCCGTACCGCGCCCGTGACAGCGATCTTCGCAGGGAATGACCAGGTCGCGGTGGGTGTCTACCGAGCGCTTGGCGAAGCCGGCGTTTCCATTCCAGGCGATATCAGCGTGGCCGGGTTCAACGATTCCCAGGGGTCGAACCTCTACCCGCGCCTGACCAGTGTGCGCGAGTTTCCGGAGGAGACGGGCCAGCACATGGCCGAACTCGTGGTCGAGAGAATTCTGAATCCGGATGCGCCGCCGAGACAAATTTTGCTCCCCACGGAACTTGTGCGAAGAGAATCCTCCGCGCCGCGCGTGCATACGGGCGCGGAGCGGCAGGGCAGCGCGCTCACGCCGAAACCCGCGAACGCGCAGGCCGGCCGCCGTAAGAACACCAGGAAGAAGGGTGGGGAAAACGAGTCAGGACCCGCCAAAACGTTGGAAATCAGAGAAGAATCGTAGGTTTAGCGATACCGGGAGGTGCTTGTGTTGAAATTGTTTGGATTACATGGATGGATGTTTTCAAGGCAGCGGACGAGCGGCTGCGTCTTTCGACGGTTGCCGGATTTTGCGGCGCTAGCAATGGCGGCTCTGCTGGCATTGGTAGCCACAGCTCCAGCCCGCGCGCAGGTCGATACGGCGTCTATCGTGGGCACTGTACGTGACGCGAGTGGAGCGGTGGTTCCGGGCGCGCAAATCACGGCCACGGAGGTCAATACCAACTCAAAGATCGGCATGCAGACCGATGCATCGGGGAATTTCAGTTCCCCACCCTTGAGGGTAGGTACATACAGCGTGTCCGTGGAGGCGGATGGCTTCAAATCGCAGACACGGACCAACATTGTACTGTCCGTGCAGGATCGCGTACGCCTGGATTTCAAGATGGAGGTTGGCCTCGTCTCCACGAACGTGACCGTCGCCGCCGAGATCCCGGTAATCCAGACCGAGACCTCGTCCCTTGGGCAGGTGGTGAACTCGCGGCAGATGGTGGATCTGCCGTTGAACGGGAGAAACTACCTCGATCTCGCGACGCTGACCTCGGGAGTGGTGAAAACCGAAGGTGGCAATGGGAACGCCGGTGGCGCTTTTGTCGCGAACGGCACGCGGGGAAACCTGAACAACTATCTTCTCGACGGCGTCGACAATAACTCCAACGACAACGGCGGCGCGGTGCTCCGCACCAACGTCGATGCCATTGAAGAATTCAAGGTCCAAACGAACGCGTACTCCGCCGAGTTCGGCCGGAGCGGCGGCGCCGTGATCAACGCGGTTATCAAGTCCGGCACCAACCAGGTCCACGGGTCCCTGTTTGAGTTCATCCGCAACTCCGCCCTCGATGCGCGCGATTTTTTTGAAGATCCATCCGCCAAGAAGGCTTCGTTCAAACAAAACCAGTTCGGCGGCACGATCGGCGGGCCGATCCGCCGGGACAAGCTCTTCTTCTTCGGCGACTATCAGGGGACGCGGATTCGCACCCCGATGAGTTTCGTCTCGTCGGTTGCAACTGCGGCACAGCGCAATGGCGACTTCTCCGGTCCGGGCAACAACATCATCTACGATCCCAACACGTATGACCCCGCTACGAACACCCGGCAGCCTTTCTTAGGCAACGTGATCCCAACGTCGCGGATCGTCGCGCTCAGCCAGAATTTCATGAATCTCTATCCGATCCCGACCGATTCCGGCAAACTGCGCAACAACTACGTAGTCTCGCCCATCGATAAAGACCGTATCGATCAAATGGATGCCCGCATCGACTACAACCTCTCGAACGCAGACCAGATCTTTGGACGATTCTCCTGGAGCGACCGCAGCAATTTGCAGCCGTCGCCCCTGCCCGGGCTGGCCAACGGCGGCAACGGAGCCACCGGCCACACCTTCGAGCGAGCCGAAGGCGCTTCGCTCGGCAATACACACACGCTATCGCCCAACATGGTGAATGAACTGCGGGCCGGCTTCAATCACGTGCGCCTGCGGCGCGGCATCCCGGAAGCCGGAACCGCGCTTCCGCCACAGGGGCTGCGGGTCTCCGGCGTGCCCGACAATCCAGCCACAAACGGTCTCACGCTTTTCGCGCCAAGTGGCTATCGCCGCCTGGGCGACCCGTCCTACGCGCCCACCCTGCTCTCCAGCCGCGAGACGCAACTCTCCGATTCGCTCAGCATTATCCTTGGCCGGCATTCGCTGCGTTTCGGCGGCCAGTTCCGTTGGAGCCAGTACAACATCTTCCAGCTATCCCGCCCGCGTGGAAACTTCAACTTCAGCGGACAGTTCACCCGCAACCCAGGCGCTCCGGATGGAACCGGCAGCCCGCTCGCCGACATGCTGCTGGGCCTGCCCAGTTTCGCGAACATTTCATCGTTGATGGATCTCGGCAACCGGCAGCATGTGCTCGGCGCATTCGTTCAAGATGACTTCAAGGTGACTCCAAACCTCACGCTCAACCTCGGGCTTCGCTACGATTACACCTCCCCCATCGTGGAGGTTCATGACCAGCAAGCCAATTTCGACCTTTCCACTGGAAAGATCATCGTCCCTGGAGAGAACGGCGCTTCGCGCGGGCTGACCGAAGTCGACAAGCGCAATTTCGCGCCACGCATCGGCTTGGCGTGGTCTCCGTTCGCGGATCGAAAGACCGTGCTGCGGGCAGGTTACGGTATCTTCTACAGCGGCCAGGAGATCCGCACCGCCGCGCCGCTGCAACTCGCCTACAACGTGCCGTTCTATTACGAACCGCAGTTCTTCACGAATGGAATCACACCCGGCATTACAGTGAGCCAAGGCTTCCCTGCACTCGACCCGACGAAGGCCGTGGACCCTCCCGTTACGCGCGAGGACATGCGGCTGAAGACCCCCTACTTCCAGCACTGGAATTTCGGGATTGAGCGGGAACTCCCCGGGCAGATCGGCATCGATTTGTCCTACGCCGGGTCAAAGGGAACGCACCTGCAGGTCGTCACCGATCCGAACCAAGTCCGGACGCCCGGCCCGGCAGACGTCCAGGAGAACCGGCCATATCCGAATTTCGGCTCATTCACCTCCATTGAGAATCGTGGCAGTTCGAGCTATCACTCGCTCCAGTTCAAGGGGCAGAAGCGGCTCTCCCACGGCCTCTATATGCTCAGCGCATTCACCTATTCCAAGTCGATCAATGACTTGCCGGAGATTTGCTGCGCGGGTCCGTTCCCACAGAACTCGTACGATCTTCGCTCGGAGAAAGGCCGTTCGGACTTTGACCAGCGCCTGCGTTGGGTAACCAGTTTCGACTACGAGTTGCCCGTAGGGAAAGGGCGCCGCTTCGCCAACCAGGGGGGAGTAATGGATTTCCTCATCGGAGGTTGGCACGTCGGAGGCATCCTGTCGTTCGCCAGCGGCCTTCCCTTCTCTCCGCTCCTTGGTTACGATCCCTCCAACACCGGATCTCAAGGCTTACCGAGAGCAGACCGCATCGGCAAGGGCAACCTGCCCGCGGGGCAGCGCACCGTGGACCGATGGTTTGACCTGGATGCATTCGCTTTCCCGGCGGACTACACCTTCGGAAACGCGGGGCGCAACATTCTGGATGGCCCGGGTTCCCGGGATTCCAATCTGGCGCTTCGGAAGATGTTCCATGCCGGCGAGCGAGCGCGGGTCGAGTTTCGCGCGGAGTTCTTCAATGCGTTCAATCATCCGAACTTCGCCCAACCGGATAATTTCATCGACGATGGGCCGGGCGGAGCGGCGGTGATCACCTCACTCGCAAGCCCCATGCGTCAAATTCAATTCGGGCTTAGGATAGCATTCTGACATGACTTCGCCATTTGATCGATTCAGTCGAAGAAGCCTGCTTGGCGCGGGGGCGGCGTTTGCCGCCTCCGCCGCTTTGCCCCTTTGCTCCGCGGACACGCCGGATCACCTTTGGGCCGGGTACGATTTCGGACCCGGTCCCAAGCCGGTCAACCGCCTCAACCAAGGCCCTTTCGGGATTGAGCAGGACGACGGGTGGCGCACTCTGGCCGCCACCACGCAATCTTCCGCCCCGGTTCGGAATTTCGGCGTGGGGTTGTGCGGATACACGTGGGAAGAGGGCGGACCGTCGCTCGCGGCACGCGCCGGCAAGCAGACGCTCGAAAACCACGTCGAAAGCCTTGCATCCCTGCCCTTCGTGGATGTGCTTTACATTCGCTGCGACTGGCGCGATGTGCAGAAGACACCCGGAAAGCTGGATCTCAGCCCGATCTGGAAACTCACCTTCGACGCCGCGAAGACTTACAAGCAGCGCGTCGCTTTCCGGGTGCAGCTTTCAAACCCGGAGTTCCAGCCGAAGCAGCTCGCCATGCCGGATTTTCTGCAATCGAAGGTTCCGCTCGTCAACATCGGCCCCATTGAGGGGGGCGGCCAGTATCGCGAACCCCGCTACGATCATCCTGAGTTCCTCAAGGCATTCCGGGAGTTGAACGAACTGCTCGCCGAAAAATTCGACGGCAGCGCGCAAATGGAGTTCATGGACCTGATGATGTACGGGTTCTGGGGCGAGGGGCACACTGGCCGCTTCCCGAATCCGTTCCCGAATTACGTCACCGCGGAGCGTACGATGTTGGAGATCACCAGGATGCAGCTGGAGGCCTGGAAAAAGACGCCGCTCGCGGTCAACACGCAGCCCGACATCGGCCGCACCGGAAACCGGCAGGTGCTGGACGTATGCGTGCGGGAAGGCTGCTGGCTGCGCTCGGATTCCATCCTCCAGATCGAGGAACCGCTGCAAGTGGAAGCGCTCGCCAACCGCCCGCCGTGGCTCGCCACCGTCATGGAAGACGGGGGTTTCCGGGATTACAATATCGCCACCATCCCCAAAGATGCGGCCGGCATCAATCTTCGGGAGAAAGCGATGCTCCACGTGCTTGATCTTGGGGCGAACTACTGGGCTCTCTGGACCGAGGGCGCCAACCTGAAGACGTACAACCAGCAATATCCTCGCGGGTTTGAGACCTTGCAGCAACGCATGGGTTACCGCGTGCGCCCATCCTGGGTCTGGCAGCGGAAACGTTACGGCACGAGCGAAATCATCGTATGCGTGACGAATGACGGCGTGGCCGGCGTGCCCGGCATTCTACATCTCTCGGTGGAGAGCCTGGATGGCAAGTTCCGGATGAGTGGTGGGCTCGATGCCGGCCATCCCTTCGGCGGGAAGATCCGCCAGGCTGCGTTTGTGCTGCCGTCCGGAATGGAAGGCCAGAAACTGCGGATTCGCGCGGAGATCGAGACGAAGGGAGTCCGGCGCCCGGTGAACTGGGCGTGCGAACAACCGCTGGACGGGGGCGGGTACACGTTTGAACTCGCGCGCTTCGACGCGCCGGGATGGCGGAAGAACGTATGAATGAGACTGGGTGGCCCACGCCGCTATGGCGCAACCACATGCGTGGGCTGCCCCGGCTCCTTCACGTCTACAACGAACCGCCCTTCGCCCTTCACGCCGCCCGCTGAAATCTTGCCTTGGCTTCCCTCGCCCCACCATGCAGCCACATCGGCTCCGTCAACGCGAAAGCCGATCGTGCTTTCTCCACGCAGCACTTCGATCTTCGGCTGAGGCTCGGAATCGCGGTAGGGCACAAGCACCGCCAGAAACTTGATCTCGTCCTCCGGCGTCTCCGTGGTGGCGCGCAGGTGCCACTGGTCCGCGAACGACGCTTTGCCCAGAATGTAGGCGGTGTTGGAGGCGGCTTCCGGCGGGATCGCAAACTTGTTCGTTTGGCTGAAGCGGAACGGAACGGACGCCACCAGCCGCACAGCCACTTTCACATCGCCATCCTCGATCTCGATCGTTCCGCTGTCGCTGTTCGCCTCCATCCGGTTCAGCGCGTGCAGTAGCCAGTCGAACTTTGCGGGGCCTGCCGTCTTCACGTAATCGTGAACCACCAGAACGGGCCGCGTACTTGACGCGACGAACGCCAGCGTCCGCTCAAAGCTCTCCACCTTCGGATCCATCGGCGGCAGCGGCTCTTTCAGAAGCTTTCGCCAAAGGCGCGCGACGCCTTCGGGTTGGGGCAGGTTGTAGGCATTCGCCGCCTGGCCGCGGACCAGCGTCACGATGCCCTGCCGCTCATAGTGGTCGATGTTCCCCTCCGCTTCCCACGTGTAGGCCGGCTGGCCTCGCCCATTGATGAGGATTCCGTTATGGGCGCGCGTTTGCCGCGTCCAGAGGCTGTCATGCGGCGTTCCGTAAGAGGGGTAGTAGCCGGAATCGATGGCCAACGCGCGACCGTATGCATATAACTGGAAGCTGTTCTGGTCCGCGTGCGCGTGGCTGAAGGAGCCGAAGCGGCCGGAGCGGAACATCGCCCACACATCGTTTTTCGCGTCGCCAAGCGCCGAGTGCATCGCCACCCAGCCGATATCCTTCATGTGCCTGGAACCGTCCAGCTTTGACGGTGCTTCCGGTTGCAGCGCCGAGACATCCCCCGCCTGCAAAGTTTCATACACGTCTTCGATGAACCACTCCCGCCACTTTGTCTGGTTCCGTTCGCCCATCGCGGCGATTCCGTCCGCATACCACTTCAGTACCGGGTCCCCATTCGCCTCCGCCAGCGTATCGGCCAGCACGCCGGCAGATTCATTCGGGCGATGATACGCGCTGTCGCCGAACCCTCCGCTCGGCGCGTATGGAGGGATGAAAT
>JADYZL010000325.1 GCA_020853155.1 Bryobacterales bacterium | reverse complement strand
TTCCGGGCCCTTAGCTCAGCGGTTAGAGCAGCGGACTCATAATCCGTTGGTCGTAGGTTCAAATCCTACAGGGCCCACCATCCTTTCCCATATTTCCAGCGTTTCCAGGGCTGCCGGGCTCCGCGTTAGGGCTGAGCTTTGCCGTGGTTTCTTTCCGATTCGGGATTTCCGCTTCCGGGTTTCCGGCGAACCGCCCAGAGGACGGTGAGATTCGGGCAGCGGCTGTTCCGGGCGGCGCGATGAGCGACAGTGTGGACCCCGGTTCGGGGGGTGTCGTCCGGATGTATGAGAAAAACGCAACCGGAAGAAAAGCCCGCTGAATTACTTGCAAGCGATTGGACCCGCGTGGGTTAACCACGATCTGAGGCCCCGATGTTTTGTCCGGAATTTCCGGATTTATCCGGAAAAACCGGGTGGCGTGCGGATGCGCCGTGCCGACCGTTTTGGGGCTCGCCAATGCCGTCCGGCTCGCGCGCCGTGCCCTGCCTCGAGCGGCTGGTGAACGGGAACGTGGCATCCGCAAGCGGCCGCCGTTCGGTTTCGGTTGTGCGGAGAAGGGTGAGGTTCCGCGCGATGGCATCGGCGTGACGCCGCATTTCGCGAGGGCCGACCTTCTGGAGGTCCTTGCCGTGCCGGTAGGCTTCGCGCTCGACGATCTCTTCGATCCCGCGCCGGCCGACAGAAACGGTATTGGCTTCAATGGCATTGAGGAGCGCGGGCGGCTCACCGAGCGCGCCAGGCGATTTCCTAAGGATGCCCATCCCCCGGCGGCGTTCGATCTGCCCGGTGACATTCCGTATGGCATTTTTGAGTATCTCTGACATGCCCGAGTATAGCGGTGGGGGTTTGGGAAGCGGCCCGTCGCGGACGGGAATCGCGCGTACAAGATGGTGAAGAGGACCTCGTAAGCGTTTGAGGAGAAAGGGGAGGCTGCCCGATTGGTAGGGCGGAAAGAATATTTGAAAGTGGGGTGAACGAACAAAAATGGCCCCGACTTGGCTCCGGATTTTGGCGATTCCGTCAGGGGGAAGCTCGGGAACGATTCCGTGGAAGTTGCAAGCTTGCGAGTGGGGATGGCTGGGGAAGAGACGGCTGATTCCGGGTGGTGTCGCGAGCCGGGAAGAGCACGGAGGCGTCGCGCCGGCCAAACGAGGCCGCCGCGACACGGTCTCGCTGGCGCTCGGGTTCTCTGTTTCTTTCGAATGAAAAGGCGAGCCTATTTGTGGATCCGATTGATTATAGCGGCGGGGTTGGGATTCCAGGCGGGGTGGCAGCGGCCGAACGGCGCAGAGGGAGCGCTGTGCCTGCCGAATCAATCGGTTACGATGAGCCAGAAAAACCGCCAATAGGCGTGACCGGCCCGCCAGTGCGCCCAGGAACTGGCAAAAAGTTCCCGGACACTTCTACATGAGACAATCAGGGACTCGTCGAAACTAGTACTCAAGCGATTGTATTCAGGATGATGATTCCTGTATATTCAGGCACAACCACCAATTAACCCGGTTATCGAGCGCATCCAGAGACGCTGCCACGCTGACTCTGGAATGAAGGCGCGCCACCCGCCTCACCAGTTTGAGAGGTTTGCCCGATTGCGGAGCGGACTTGGCTGTAACTCGAATTCCAATGGACAAGATCCCGCTTGGGGAGGACGAAACTTGAATAGCTCTGACCCGATCAACGGCTTTGAACGGGCCACCTCGTGGTTGAGTGGTGCAATGGGGCTGCGCGATGGACAATCGCCATTTCCCTGGCAGATGGAGTTGCTGCGCAGGTTCTGCGCAAGCGACCTTCCGAGCGCGATCAACATCCCGACGGGCTTGGGGAAGACTGCCGTCATGGCGATCTGGCTGGTGGCGAAAGCTACAGGCGCCAACCTGCCGGAAACAACTTCGACTTTCAGGCTTTCTCGTTTGGCTGCTGCGCGGGTATACCCCACCTTTTGGCTGCTCGATTACCCCGGATCCGCGAGAGACGTGCTCCGTCGCCTCCGGATAGATGTCCCTGCAATCCGCTGTGCGATCCATGAGATCGGCGGGGACTGCGCGGTTGCCTAGCAGCAATCGATTTCCATTTCTGAAGAGGGCATGCATCATGACATACAACGATCTCGCATCTGCCGTTCGCGGGAACGCGGCGGCGCTTCGATCCCGGACTACACTCCAGCCTGTCGGGGGAGTGGGGGACAAAGTGTTCCCGGTGACCTTCAAAGGGGGTTTGTACGCGACGGAGAACCGCAAAGAGAACCCATTGGACCACGGGAGCAGGAAGCTTGAATGCGTCCTCCTCGATTCCGTCGCCGCCCAGGCGAACCGGGCGGAAGAGGCGCTGCTTCGCGCTGTCAGAGCGGGCCGGCTGGAACTGCCGCTCATTGAAGTCGATTTTTCGGAAGCGAACGAGAGTCTGCCCGCTCCTATCCCTAACCTCACCAGCCTGGAAGTTCCTCACCGGCTGGCCGATGCGATTCTTCGAGATTGCAATCTACCGGGTGGAGAGCGATTCTCGCGCTCGGCCTACGCTCGCGAGTGGGCACGAGCGTCCGCTTGGAACGCGACTCCGGTGTACCGGTTCTGCCCGACCGCGCTGTTGTTCGGCATGTGGGGTTCACCAGACAAACCGGGAGGCCTAGGAGCGAAATTTGAGAGAGCGTTTGTCTCTGAAATTGTGGGAGTTGACATTGAACGGAGCGAACGCCGGGCGGGGTTCCGGGTGGACCCCTTGGGGGTCAGCAGTAAGGTGACGGTCTTACCGGACGAGCAAACTGGTGGATTTGAATTCGCAGAGCCAAAAACGAAGAATGCCGTTGCTCCATCGAGTATCAATCATGGAAACATCATTTACGAGAGCTTGAACAGCGGAGTGCGATTTGCTTACGCTGAGCAAACCACCGTAGTCTCGCTCGGAGCGCTTCGTAAGCTTCGATTCCCCATTGACGGCAGGCAAGACCCCGTGATCGACGATGCTGGCCGCACGGTGCTGGCGGCCCTCGGAATCTGCGCCGGCACGCTCGCCTCGGAGCGGGAACTGAGCCTCCGTTCCCGCTGCCATTTGTGGCCGACTGAGAGGCGGCAATGGGAGCTACTCGAGGTTCCCGGAATGGCGCCGGGCCAGCACGAGATCACCAGCGAAGCGGCGCTGGAAATGGTTGTACAAGCGCAGGAAGCTGCGCGGGCGCTGGGGCTAGTCTGGGAGAGCAATGCGATTCGGCTAACTCCCACGCCGGAGCTTGTCGAACTCGTTCGACGAAGCCAGGAAGTTGTCGCGAGGAGCAGTGAGGGGGATTCGCAGTGACCTTCGGCATACGCTTTCTCACGGGCTACTCCGCGTCGTTTGATATGGCGACGCAGAAAGCGGAATGGCCGCCACACCCCGCGCGTATCTTCATGGCCATGGCGGCAACTTTTTTCGAAACGGGCGCTGAGCCCGAGGAGCAACGCGCCCTGGAATGGCTTGAAAGCCAGCAAGCGCCGACGATTCACGCTTCGGAAGCGGAAGTGCGGTCGAACTATGATGTGTTCGTTCCGGTGAACGATTCCGCCAGCGGGATTGCGAATCGGTCAAGGCAAGTACGGCAGTTCGCCAAATGCCGACCGCATTGCGACACGATATACCTCCGGTGGGGCGATGACTGCCCCGATGATGTCAGCGCGGCCATGGAGGCGTTATGCGCCAAGGTTACGCGGCTTGGGCATTCCGCTTCGCTGGTGCAAATGTGGGTGAGTGCCGACGAGCCGGCCGCGGGCTTGCAAACGTGGATTCCAACCGACGGAGCGGGCGGTGAGCGCTTGCGGGTGGCGGAAGCGGGTATGCTTGCGGATTTGGAACGCCAGTTTAACGGTAGGGCAATCCAGGAGTACGCGGAACTCGAAGAACAAATTCACTCGGCCAGGGGAAGAGCGAAAGCGAAACTGAAAACTGAAGCACAGGAGCGTTTTCCCGCAGGCCCGCCTAAGAGCAGCCGCCCCACTGTCAGAGCCACGAAGGCGTATCAAGCTGAAGGGCGTGCCGGTGAGGCAGCCACCGAACTATCAGGATGCGGTCCCTTTGATTCTGGAATCATTCTGTTGCGAAAGCTGGAGGGGCCAAACCTGGGGCTTGAATCCACTCTCCAACTTACAGGAGCACTCCGGAATGCCGTGATGAAGCACGGGCCGCAGCCCCCACCCGCATGGATATCCGGCCACGCACCGGACGGTTCACCGGTGAAGAGACCGCATCTGGCATTCTTCCCGCT
>JADYZL010000324.1 GCA_020853155.1 Bryobacterales bacterium | reverse complement strand
CCCCCGCCGTTCCGATCGCCGCCAGGGTCGCCGTGAGCACGATCTTGAGCTGATCGGCCAAGCCGAACTCCAGGCCGTAAATCTGGCCAATAAACATCACGGCAACCGCCTGGTAGAGCGCCGTGCCATTCATGTTGATCGTGGCGCCCAGGGGCAGCACGAAACTCGCAATCGAGTTCGACGTGCCCAGCCGGGTCTCCGCCGTCTCCAGGCTCACGGGCAGCGTGGCGTTCGAAGACGAGGTGGAAAAGGCGACCAACTGCACGGGAAGGATTCGCTTGAAAAACAGCCACGGGCTCATCCCCGAAAGGAAACGCACGATCAGCCCCAGGAAGAAATAAGTGTGGATGAAGAGCCCCACCGCGACAATGGCGGAATAGAGCAGAAGGCTCTGCAGAAGGTCCATCCCGAACCGGGAAATCACGGCCGCAATCAGCACGAAGACCGCATACGGGGCCAGATGCATCACCCATCCGATGATCACCATGGAGGCTTCGTTCACGCCGTCAAAAAACGCGATCACCGGAGCGCTCCGCTGCTTCGGCAGCACGCTCAACGCGGCCCCGAACAGCACCGTAAACGTGATGAGCGGCAGCAGGTCGAAATTCGCGGCGGAGGCCACCGGATTGCGCGGAATCACATTCAGCAGCACATCCGAATACGACGGTTGTTTGCCGGAGAGATCTAATTTACCGGCGGCCTCCCCGGCGAACTGGGCGGAGAGAGAATCCCGCGTGGCGGAATCGATCCGGCTCCCCGGCTTGAACAAATTCGAAAGCAGCAGGCCCAGCACGATGGCCAGCACGGTCGAGAGCAGGAAGTAGGCCACCGTTCGAAGCCCGATGCGGCCCAGTTTGCGGATGTCACCCAGGGATGCCGTCCCCACGAGCAAGCTCGCCACCACCAGGGGGATCACCACCATCGTAATCGCGCGAATGAACCCGTCTCCCAATGGCTCCACCGCGCGGAGCGTGTCCTGCAACCAGGCAATTTTTCCGAAGTTGGCGACGACGCCGGTAACCACACCGGCAACCATCCCTATCAGGATCTTGGCGTAAAGCTGCATTGTGTTTCCCAGGGAGACGAACTACGAATTGTAGCGCGGTATCCCCACTGGCATTTCGCCGCGGGGGAACGCGCCGGCTCAGGCGCCCCAGGAACCGCGATAGGGCGGGTCCACCAGCTTCGTGGCGGCCGCGGAGTTCGTGACACGCAAAGCGGAAGAATCCCACAGGTGCTTTTCAAACGGCACGCGCTGGGCAAGGCATCCGAGCAAGAGCGCCTCGGTCACCGGCGTCTGCGAAACGACGTCCGCTTTCGGCGTGGGGCCACCCTTGCACGCCTTCAGCCATTGATCGATGGCATACTCCGGCTCCTCGCTGCCTCGTGGGCGCGGGGCCTGAACGTACTTCTTGTTCTCCGGGTACACTCGCGGGTTCTGGCCGTTGAAGCCCGCCACCAGAATCCCCTTGTCTCCCACGTACATCACGCCTTCGCCCCGGCTCTGGAAGCGCCGTTCGGAATCCTCCGCGAGACCGGCGGGGCGCTCCGGCATCAGTCCGCCGTCGTACCAGTGGAGCCGCAGCGCTTTGCGGGCGCCGTTCGCCGGAAAATCAAGATGGACAATCGACGCCCACGGGTAGCTAGCCGCGTGCGGTTCGCTCGTGGAAGATTCCACGGCAACGGGGGGAGTAAGGTTCAGGATGTGAAATAGCCCGGCAAAACTGTAGCAGCCCATGTCCCCAAAGGAACCGCAGCCGAAATCTACCCAGCCGCGCCACACGAATGGCAGATACGCGGAATGGAACGGGCGCTCCGCCGCCGGCCCCAGCCACATATCCCAATCGAGGTTGGCGGGCACGGGCATCGCCTTCGCCGGGGCGTTCATCCCCTGCGGCCAGTACGGGCGGCTGGACCAGTTATGCACCTCCCTCACGCTGCCGATCGCCCCATCCTCCAGCCACGTCTTGATCGTCCGTGACGCTTCAGTGGAAGGGTTGTTGACCGTAACCGAAGTCGCCACGCCGGTTTCCCGCGCCGTCTTCGCCATGCGGTGCGCTTCGCCGATCGAGTGCGTCATCGGCTTCTGGCAAAGCACATGCTTCTTCGCGCGCATCGCCGCCATCGCGATGGGGGCGTGCCAGTGGTCCGGCGTGGCCACATACACCGCATCCACGCCGCGCTCCTTGGCGAGCAACTCCCGGTAATCCGCGTAGGCGTTGCAACCCTTGTAATTCCCCGAACCGCTCCGCGAACCATAGTAGGCCTCCACCACGCGCTTGGCAGGCGTGCGCCCGCCCATGCCGAGGCTCGTGCGGAAGATATCCGTGAGGTTCTTGAAGCCGGGCGACGCGAGGTCAGCGCCCCACGTCTCATGCCCCTTGCCCATTAGCGCCCGCGCCTGTTTGAGCAACTCGTTCTCTCCATACTCGGCGTAATCCCGGCTGCCTTCGTTGCAATCGCATACGGCGACAAGGCGCACGTCCGGCCGGGCCATCAGTTCCATGCTGATGGTCATCCCCTGCCGCCCCATGCCGATCGCGGCGATCGTCACCTGGTCGCTCGGCGCTACCACGCCCTGCCCGCCCAGCACGTGCCGCGGCACAATCGTGAACAAGCCCGCCGCCGCAGTAAACGCGCGGCGCGTAGGCCCGGAAACCGGTTTGGCGTTCATGGAATTCTTCCCCTATCGCTTCGATCAGCCCTTGTTCATCACGACGCGCTCGACAATCGCCTTTGCTTCAAGAACGGTCTTCACTTCGAGCGCAAGTTGATCCTCGGCGGAGAGCGTGGGCGCGTTGCGAGGCCGCCGCGGCGTCACCTCCAGCCCCCACCAGCCCTTGTAGCCGAAGTCATGGGCGGTCTTCACCAGCTTCTCCGCGTCGAACTTGGGGTCTGTCTCCGCGCCCCACGTGCCCTTCACGGAAAGGCCCTTGGCGTAAGGCAGCGTCTTCCTCGAATTGGCGTAGAAATCGGTCCCGGGGTTCCAGTTCCCAAGGTCGCAGAGCAGGCCGAACTTGGGATTGTTCACGTCTTTCACCAGGCGCACCAGCACGTCCGGGTCGGAAGACGCCTGGCCATGGTTCTCGACGATGACGTTCAGTTTCGTGCCCTTGGCATAATCGAGCATCGAATGGATCGTCTCCGCCGCGCGCTTCGTGAGATCGGGGTCCGTCTTCCAATCCCGTGCGCCGCCATGCATATTGATCCGCATGGAGTGGCAGCCCACGTAATTCGCGATATCGATCCACTTCCGGTGCGCCACCGCGGCCAGCCTGCGTTCACCCGCATCCGGCGATGCCGTCGAACCCTCTCCATCCACCATCAGAATGGTCTGGCGGATACCCGCGTCATTGAACGCCTTGTTGAGTTTCTGCAGGTAGAGCAGCGTGGGGTTCTCAAAGAACGTATTCACGTGCTCAAAGGCCGAGATCCCCAGCTTGTCCCGCAGAATTGCGGGCATCTCGAGGAGTTTCCATTTGCCCTTGAAGAAGCTCCCATTCAGGCTCCATGCGGCCAGCGAGATCGCCTGCCCTGATGGGGTATCCGGCTTAGGCGATTGCGTGGCCGAAAGTGCCGTGGATTGCGCGGTGGATTGCGCGGCGGCGAGCGGAAGGGAAGCGGCCGCGCCCGCGGTGGAAACGAGAATCTGACGCCGGGAAAGGTTCATGGTCTAGATACTTCATCACAAGGCGCGCGGCGGAGCAACCGGCCTCCCCGCGTGTTCCCGCGCCTCTTCAAGGCACACCCAAGCGCCATGCGAATCAGCACTCCGGCACGGTCACCGCGACGGCCAGCCCGCCGAGCGAAGTCTCTTTATATCGTCGCGACATGTCCTCACCGGTCCGGCGCATCGTGGCGATCACGCTATCGAGCGACACCACGTG
>JADYZL010000323.1 GCA_020853155.1 Bryobacterales bacterium | reverse complement strand
TGTTCCCCATTTAACCACACAGTACTTTGTCGTGCAAAGCTCTTGCCTGCCGTGAATCGTGGCGCACGCCTCCGGCGTGCCGCACCGGCTTTCGAGCCGGTGTGCTTGGCTATTGATTCCTTACAGTCCGCAGCCGCCGCAACTCCCAGGAAAGGATTTCCCTTCTCGCGGCATTCCCCTTTCGAGGTATCCATCCGTGATCCTCAATTCTCTCCGCCTCACTGCTCTTCTCGCGGCCCCACTTGTCCTATCCGCCCAGCCTGCACGACCTCGCCGAGTTCCTCGCAGAGCGAACCCAACACCGTCGTTATGCCTTCACTACTCAGCCGCAAAACACACCGTCAGAAGCGATTGCGCCTTCGCAGAGATCATCCATGCGCATTGTTACGGAGGCGCGCGCGTCAGCAAGCGCTCCACCCGCCACCAGTTGGCGAAGTGCCAAGCACATCCGTAGCAATAGAGTTGACCCGCAGTTCCGCGAAATCAACCGGATCAAGTGCCAGGGTGCAGACCTGATAGGCTGAAGCCTCGGCGGAGCACCTTGCTCAACCTCGCGAACGGGCGACAATCTCGACGAGTTCCTGGATAACTTCCCGTCCGTTTAGCCGTGCGGGCCGCCATCGCCGCCATCGAAGAGGCCAAGGCGCCTCTCACCGCTCGGTGGAGAGGGACTACTCGGAAGCGATGATAAAGAACGAAAAGCAGTACCCGGATCACAAAGGCGCAAGCCCGGCGCTTGGAAGCGCAAAGGGCACGCTCCGCGCCGCCAGAGCAGCAGGAACCGCAAGAGCAGATCGGCGCATACAAGCGTCTCCACATGGGCAACAGCAAGGATCTCGTCCTCGAAGCCGTTGAGGATTTGCCGAAGACCCTGATCCGCGCCCGCATCGCGTCGGGAATGACGCAGGAGCGCCTGGCTCACCGGCTCGGCATCAAATCGCAGCAGATCCAGCGCTACGAGGCGACGGAATACGAGAGTGCTAGTTTTGCAAGTTCTCTGCGTAGGCTCGATTCCGTCTTTAACGCACCTGGACCTCCCCCATGATCGCGTAGTATCGATCCCAATCTTCCTTGGACGGCAGCGCACCGAATCGCTTGCGGTGATCCTCGAGATATTCTGCGACAGTTTCTTCGCGCATAGCGATGTCGGCATAATCCACTCGCCGTCCGTTGCCCAATGGCGCCAACACACCCATGCAAACAATGGCGGCTTCCTTATCGAGGGTAGGCTGGCCAGGTTGCGAGTACCATCTGCGAGTAAGAAACGCCGCTACCCGATTGATGAGGCTCTCCAGCGGTGTTGGAGGCTCCGAGGCTTGCGTCCGCCACCGCATGGCCACATACCGCAGCGAATTGAGAAATCTTTTCAGCTCCCGTGGTGTTGCGTAGTGGCGTACGATCACGCCGTGCCACAAGCGGAGTGCCTCTCGGAATTGTGGTGAGTCGTGGATCACCGCATCGGGTCGCCTGGAAAGTACCCAACCCAGGAAACAAAACAGTGGCAAAGAAACGGCGGCGAAAATCCAGTACCACCAATTGCGGACGGTTGGCGGCGCACCGGGACGAAAGGCGCTGGAGGGCTGCTCCTCGGGCGGGCGCCGCGTCGGCGTGGGCGTCGGTACCGGTGTCGGTGTCAGCCCCTTGTCGCCGCCCTTCAGTGGAGGTGTTTCCGCCTTCTTCTCGCTCGTCTGCTTCGTCTGAGCTCTTTCAGCCACCCAGGCCTCGATCATGGGCGTGAAACGCCCCGCGGCGTAATAACCCCCGAAAGCCGAGGCCAGCAGCAGTGCGCCCACCACTACAAAGGCTTGCCGTTTCATCCATCGAATCACGTTCGCCGCAGGCGGTTCCAGCGTCCGTTCGCTCGTGCCTGTCAGCAGGGACTGCGCCTGCTGAGGAGTCGGACGCGGAATGACAACCTCCAGATTGATCAACTTCTGAAGATACTTACGAGCGTACTCTTTCCGTTTGGCGCGGCCCCGCAATTCGGCGTCTTGTATGGCAGCGCCGTTCTCTTCCGCCACAACCTCTGCCGCGATCTTGTCGAAAGCAAGGCCCACACTCGCCTCCACAACTTCTTTCGCCAGTCCCAGCACGACAAAGCACCCCCCAGCCGAAACAAGAAAATTCACCGCCTCCAGGATTTGCAGGACGCGGTCCGGGTGGCAGCGATCCAGATCGTCAATGAAGATCACCATCTGGTGCGGTGAGAGCGCCTTCGTTACATCGCCGAACTGCCGTTCAAAAGCCATGCGGAAGCTGGTCTTGGCTTCCAGGGACTGAATGCTCGAGCCGGCGGCGACGGACTTCAGCAAGGCGGCCGGAGTGACGCCAAATGCCTCTAACGGTTTCGCAAGGCCGAAAAGACCCACCAACAACGCTACTCCGCTCGCCACGGGTTGGATCCATTCGTTCCAATCCGCGAAGCCGCCAGGGAGCGCCAGCAGCCCCACTCCGAAAGCGAATAGGCCGGCAAACGCGCAGTTGGCGACCCAGTGGCGCGGACCACGAATCCAGAGCAGCCTGAGGCGAAAGCGGAGTCCGGTGAGGGTGAGAATAGAGGGCACAGCCTGTTCGCGGATGGCTTCCAGCAGATACGCCAGCAGGTGGTCTTCGGTTTGGTGGTGCCACGCATTGAACCACACCGGGCGGACGCGGTTACGCCGCAGATCCCCCTCCAACAGTCGCATCAGCGAACTCTTGCCGTACCCCCAGTCAGCAATGATCGCAACAGTGAGCGGGGGAGCTGTATTCAGGTTTCGGAAGAAGCGCGACAAGCCCGCCGCGATCTCTGTGAGGCCAAGGGCATCGAAATCGTTTTCTCCTAAAGGGCTATCCGGCACGACACGGTCGGCAATGGACTCTGGTTCTACTTTCGGTTTCTGCTTGCGTAAACCGGGAGACGCGATCAGCGCGA
This sequence comes from Bryobacterales bacterium, assembly GCA_020853155.1. GTDB lineage: Bacteria > Acidobacteriota > Terriglobia > Bryobacterales > Bryobacteraceae > JACTMJ01. The sequence continues at coordinate 678 of JADYZL010000323.1, read as the reverse complement.
CGAGCAGCAAGCTGAGCCAATACCAGGGCGGAGGAAAGGCTGTGTATTGGGTAGGGTGCCAGTTCATCCCGCCGTCGCTTGTGTCCAGAATCGTGCCACCGTAGCCCACGGCCCAGCCCCGTTGCGCGTTCACAAAATGCACCGAGCGTAGATGCGCGTTTGTGCCGCTGGTCTGCGGGCGCCAGCTCATCCCGCCGTCGATTGTCGTCAGAATCGTGCCAGCGTCGCCCACGGCCCAGCCCCGCTGCGCGTCTGCAAAATGCACCGAGTAGAGATGCGTGTTTGTACCGCTGGTCTGCGGACGCCAGCTTGTCCCGCCGTCGCTCGTCACCAGAATCGTGCCACGGAACCCCACGGCCCAGCCCCGTTGCGCGTCTGCAAAATGCACCGAGTTGAGATCCGCGTCTGTACCGCTGGTCTGCGGACGCCAGTTCGTCCCGGCGTCCCTTGTGGCCAGAATCGTGCCACTGAAGCCCACGGCCCAGCCTCGCTGTGCACCCGCGAAATGCATCGAGAGGAGACCCCAAATTCCACCGCTGGTTTGCGTACGCCAGCTCGTCCCGGCGTCGCTCGTGGCCAGAATCGTGCAGCTGAAGCCCACGGCCCAGCCCCGCTGCGCGTCTGCAAAATACACCGAGCGGAGATGCGCGTCTGTACCGCTGGTCTGCGGACGCCAAC
>JADYZL010000322.1 GCA_020853155.1 Bryobacterales bacterium | reverse complement strand
CGGGCGGATCGCCCCATCGGCTTTTGGCGCAAGATGCAGGAGTTGGCGGTGCGGTCCGGCGCGTCTTTGCTACTTGCCGAGGCCGCGCGTGAAGACGCACTCCTCATCGCAGCCGATCCCCGCTTCGTGGTCGCGCCGGACGCCACAATGGCGGAAGCAGCCGCCACGCTCCAAGCGCGCTGCCCTCTGGCCGAGAGCATCCCGGCGGAACGCATGACTGCATCGCCAGGCGCGATCCGATGGCGAGACCCAGTCTACGAACGCGATTTCTGGAGCCTTCCGGCGGATGGCGCGCAATCGCTAACCGCCACCATCCAATGCGCGCGTGAATCCGGGGCATACCGGCTCGACATCTACGCCGGGCTCGAGGAACCGCCCAGGGAAACGGATACACTGTGCCGGCTGGTTCTCCAGACTGCGGAAGGGGAGCCGCTCGTCACGGCTACGTTTCGTGGCGATTACTTTGGAGGAACGCGATGGGCGATACTCTCCGCTTCCTTCCACCTCGAAGAAAGTAATTGCCCACTGGCCGTAACGCTGGCCAATACCGGTTTCAGCGGCCTTCGCGTGCAACGTGCAGAACTGCGCAAGTGGAGCGGCCCAGCGGCGGACGCGTAGCGTTCAGCTCGCCGCGCCCCCGCGCTTGGCGGCGATATCCGCGGCAATCTGCGCGCCGTGGAAACGGCCGTTCTCAATGAAAATTTCGTTCGTGTGCATCCCCGCCACCAGCACGCCCGCGAGGTAAATCCCAGGCGTCTCCGATTCAAACGTGGACTCGTTCAGGCGCGGCTTGTTCGTGGCCGGGTCGAGCGTGATTCCCACCGATGCGAGAAATCGGAGATCCGGCTGGTAGCCAATCAACGCCATGACGAAATCGTTGCGAAGCGTGACCTCCCCCTCCGGCGTCGCGAGCACAACCTCGGTTTCGCGAATTTCCTTCACCGTCGAGTTGAAGTAGCCCTTGATCTCTCCGCTCTTGATGCGGTTCTCGATGTTTGGCTTGATCCAATACTTCACCGAATCGGAGATGCGGTCTCCGCGGTGTACCAGCGTGACGCGCGCGCCGGTCCAGAAAAGTTCCAGCGCCGCAATGGCCGCCGAGTTCTTCGCGCCCACCACGAGCACATCGTGATCGTAGTACGGATGCGCTTCCTGGTAATAGTGCAGCACCTTGGGCAGATTCTCGCCCGGCACATGCAACAGGTTCGGGATGTCGTAGTAGCCGGTGGCGAGAATCACCTTCCGTGCGCGGTATGCTTGCGGGTCCGTTCCATGGCGCGTGGTTTCGACGAGGAACGCGCCGTCGCCGCCACTCACGCGATCCACCCGCTCGTACTGGCGCACGGCAAGATTGAAGTATTCCGCCACGCGGCGGTAATACTTGAGCGCCTCCGTGCGATGCGGCTTGTCGTTGATCGACGTCATCGGAATGCCCCCGATTTCGAGCAATTCCGGCGTCGTGAAAAACGTCATGTTCGCCGGGTAGTGGTAGATCGAATTCACCACGCAACCCTTATCGAGGATGATGGATTCGACCCCTCGCCGCTTGAGCTCGATGCCGCAGGAAAGGCCCGTCGGCCCCGCTCCCACAATCACTACCGGAACATCCGTCACCGTGGCCGCGCTCACCGCAACAGCCCTTCCACGGCGGTATGGAACCCGGCCAAGGCCTCGCCGATCCTGCTCGCGTCCTTGCCCCCGGCCTCGGCCAGATCGGGCCGGCCTCCGCCCTTGCCTCCCAGCACTTGCGCGGCCTGCCCCACGAGTTTCCCCGCATGCGCCTTCGCCGTGAGGTTCTTGGTGACCGCGCACACCAGAGACACATTGCCGTCCTCGGCCGCGGCCAACAGGATCACGGCGTTCTGCCACTTGTTGCGGAGGTTATCGGCAAGCTCGCGCATTTGCACGCGCTCAAGGCCATCCACGCGCGCCGCAAGTACCTTTGCGCCGCCCACGCTCTTCGCTTGCGCCTCGACATCCCCGGCCTGCGAACCGGCCAATTTGCTCTTCAACTGATCGAGCTGCCGCTCGAGGGCTTTCTGCTGCACCATCAGCCGCTCCACCTGTTCGAGCAGTTCCGGTTCCGATGCGTGGACGGCGTGGGCCACGCGGGAAAGCGAATCGCTCGCCTGGCGGAAACGGTCGAGCGCGCCATACCCGGTGATTGCCTCAATCCTCCGCGTGCCCGCGGAGATGCTCCCCTCGTAAACCACCTTGCACAGGCCGATGTTGCCGGTGCGCGCCACGTGCGTGCCTCCGCAAAGCTCGCGGCTGAACCCGGGAATATCCACCACGCGGACGCGGTCTCCGTATTTCTCTCCAAAGAGCGCCATGGCTCCCGTGGCGACGGCGGATTCCAGATCCATGACCTTGGTCTCAACGCCGATATTGGCTAGAATCTCGCGGTTCGCAAGGCGCTCTACTTCTTCGATCTCCGCGCGGTCCATGGCCGTGTAGTGAGAGAAATCGAAGCGGAGCCGCGAGGGGTCGACCACAGAGCCAGCCTGTTTCACGTGCTTGCCCAGCACTTCGCGAAGCGCCGCGTGCAAGAGGTGCGTGGCGGTGTGGTTGCGCATCGTGGCTTCGCGCAAGGGCGCTTCCACGCGTGCCCCAACGAGGTCCCCTTCGCGAATCGCGCCGAGCGCGGTGATCTTGTGAACGTTGAGGCCGGGCACAGCGGGGTACGTGCTACGGACTTCCGCCAGCGTTGCACCCGTTTCCGGATGGAGAAGCACGCCGCGATCTCCCACCTGACCGCCAGTCTCCGCATAGAACGGGGTCTCGGAAAGAATCGCTTCTCCCTCCGCCCCCGCAGCGAGCGCGTCCACGCGCACCCCATCCACCACAAGCGCAATCACCGTGGCGGCGGGCACCTCGAAAGAGTCATAGCCACGGAAGATCGTGGCTCCGGTATCCCGGATCTGCTGATACACGGGCGAAATGTGCGTCTTGCCGGCGCCTTTCCAACTGGCGCGCGCGCGGGTGCGCTGTTCCTCCATCGCAGACTGGAAGCCAGCCTCATCGAGCGAGAGGCCCATCTCTCGCGCCATCTCTTCCTGCTCATCCAGCGCGAGGCCATACGTGTCGTAGAGCTTGAAGGCGGCCGCGCCGGGAAGCACCCCGCCCACGGCATGCTTTGCTTCGTCCTGGAAGACGCGCTCGGCGAGTTGGAACGTGGTCGCGTAACGGTGTTCTTCCTCCTTGACAATCCGGCTGACGCGCTCGATCGATTCCAGCATGTCCGGGTATGCGCCGCCCATGTGATTCGCCACGAAACCCGTGAGCTTGTGAAGATACGGGTCCTGCACGCCCACGAGACGCGCATTGCGCAGGGCGCGCCGCATAATCTTGCGCAGCACATATCCGCGGCCTTCATTCGCGGGCACAACACCATCATTGATGAGAAAAGCGGTGGCGCGGGCGTGGTCTGCATTGATGCGGAGCGAAAGATCAACGCGCGCATCCGCGCCGGGCTCCGTGCCGAACAGCCGGGCGGCTTCTTCCATGATCGGGAAGATGAGGTCCGTCTCGTAATTGGAAAGTTTCCCCTGCAGGATGGCGGCCATGCGCTCCAGGCCCATCCCGGTATCGATGGATGGCCTCGGCAGCGGCGTGAGCTTGCCGGTCTCGTCCCGGTCAAACTGCATGAAGACCAGATTCCAGATCTCGACAACGCGCCCGCCGCCATCGTCGG
>JADYZL010000321.1 GCA_020853155.1 Bryobacterales bacterium | reverse complement strand
CGCGGTTCGGCGTTGCGTTTCGCTACGGTTGGCGTCATCTCCTCCGGTTGGCTCCTTTCAGCCAACTCGATCCTGCCCATGCTGGGCACACCCAGCCCCGAGCGTAAGCTCGCGGGCAAGCCAAGCCCGCAAGAAAATAGCCTCGCGCCAGCGAGACCATGGAGCATCCGCCCGCTCGCGGGTGCGACTTCGGCGCGGCCACGCCCGGTGCATCCTCCGTCTATGCCGAATGCCCGTTCCGCCCTTGGCTTCGTACCGCACCCCCTTCCGAGAGGAGCCCAGCACCCCGAAATCCGGCGGCAGACACCGCATTCACTCGATGCTCACACGCTGATTCCACGTATGTTACGCAATTTTAAGCGGAAACTCCAGCAGCGTTAAGCCTGCTCTCGACGGCACTACCGGACGAAGAAGTAGCGGCCCGGCCGCCTCCGTATCGTTGGTCCTACCGCCGAGCAATTGCGGAGCAGCCTGTTTGGCCGCGCCAGGATCCTGGCGTCCTGTCCCTCCTCCGCAGCAGCTAGGCCACGGCATCCAACCCCTTGCGATTCACCAGGGAGAGCAGTTTCAGGGCGGCTCCGGAGGGCTTCTTTTCTCCCCGCTCCCACTGGCTCACAATGCTGGCGGTGACGTTCAGGTAATTGGCGAACACGGTCTGGCTTACCTTTTCCCGTTCACGAATTGCCTTCACCTCCGCGGCCTCCAGCGGACGCACGGGGGTCAGGCATTTTTCATCAAACCAGCGCATCGTTTTCTTGTCGGTGCCGCCGGCGTGGTAAATGTCCTCCACTAGTTCGTGGACCGTGGCGGCCACGTCACTCACGTACTGTTTCTCTCCCATCCTTCACCTCCAATAAAATACCGTCATTCACGTACTTAGCCATTTCCTCCGCGGAGAGCGCTTTGAGTACGCTGGCTGCCTTCTTGAGTATTTGCAGGTCCCTTGTGGGAAGGTTGTCCTGCTCGCCCTTGGCGAACCCATGCAGGTAAATGGCATAGTCTCCCTTCCGGAAGAGGACGATTGTCCGGTATCCGCCGGATTTTCCTTCACCTTGGCGGGCAATCCGCTTCTTGATCAGCCCTCCACCCAGGTCCGCTTCGTAAAGCCCTTGCTCTGTTTCCTGAATAGCGTTCCGCAGGGCCTCATCCTGAATCCGCTGCTTTGAGGCGAAGCGATCAAAGCTTTTTGATTTCAGGATCAGCACCGTTTCCATATCTATATGATGTCACACGTAGTGTGATACAAGCAGGGAAACAGCGCACCTGGTGCTATATTTCTGGAGGCCGAGGGGGGCTTATTTCGGCATGATCTCCAGATCGAAAAGCCATGAGCGATAGCGGGCGCCGTCTGGCTGTTTAACGGGTGAACCTTCGCCGCGATAGACCTTGAGGACAACAAGGACGACAACAGGGGCACTCCACCCCTTCCACCTTATGCGAACACACTGATTCTGAAGGAGTGTTTCAACCGAGTACGGCAGCAGCACGCGCCAGAACGGGCTTGGCTGACGAGACCCTGCGGCGTCCTGGAAGTTTCGCATTCAACCTCGCACCGCCACTTCGATCCCGGAAGCCCTTCAGCCCCCCTATCCTACGCCGGGAGCCCGCGGGGCGGCATGTGCCAACCACAAACGCAAGCTCGCGGGCGAGCCTCCCATCGATTGGAAACCCCGGCAGGGGTGGCATGAACTACGACGCACAATGGCAACCCGAACGACAGAAGCAAGGCCGCCCCTCTGGGCAGACATCGAACTCAGCACGCCCCCAACTGTAGCTGGGCCTTCCACTGGAGCGCAGCGGAAAGCCCAACGGGCGCTATGAGCCAACCCCGAGCGTAAGCTCGCGGGCAAGACAAGCCGGCAAGAAAGCAGCCTCGCGCCAGCGAGACCATGGAGCACCCGCCCGCTCGCGGGTGCGACTTCAACGCGGCCACGCCCGGTGCATCCTCCGTCTATGCCGAATGCCCGTTCCGCCATTGGCTTCTCACCGCAAAACGCCCCCCTTCCGAGAGGGGCTCAGCACCCCGGTCACCGATGCTGCGAATCCCTACATCCCCTTTCCCATCCATCGCTTAGCGCCACCGCCAACCCGCCCGAGGTTCGTTTCCACCCATCCGCTCTCTACCATCAAGCGATTGGAGATTTACCAGAAATGCCCAGTGTTCCCAACTCCACGCAAGATGCCTCCGGCTCGAATCTCTTCGAGTTCCCGAACCCGAACAGCCCCTTCACCCACCACCAGCAGTTCGCTCTCGAAGCCCTGCGCCAAGGCAAATCGGTCACTGCCGTCATGGAGGAACTGCGCTACGAACGCCAGACCTTCTACGACTGGCGCAACCACAACCCCGCCTTCAAGCTTGCCGTCGAAGAGGCCCGCGACGATTTCCGCGGCGTCGTCGCCGATTGCGTTCACGATCTTCAGCAAGCCGTCCACGTCCTGCTCGACGATTGCATTCGCGCGGAGCGAGTCCCGCTGAACCTCCGCCTGCGCTCCGCCGCCCTCTTCCTCCGCTACGCCCGCTCGGAAACGCTCCTCCCCCGCCGCCTTGCCGCCATCGCCTCCGCCCCGGACGGCATCTCTCCCACTTCGCCGATCACAAACCCTTCCAGCCCAACCCCGTTCCCCGCTCCGGACCCAAGCGAACCCGAACCCGCCCCGCCGGAACGCCCTGGTCCGCAACACACTGGGCCGCAACACACAGGGCCGCAGCCCGCCGAACCCGAAATCACAGGGCCGCAGCCCGCTGAATCCAAGGAACGAACCGCCAGCCCATCCCCGAACCCCGCGCAAGCCAACGATTCCCCGCAAACAGCCCCGTGCCCTGCGCAGCCCAGCCGCCCGATGCAGGAGGCCGCCCCAGCCCCCACAACCATCCATCGGCAAAAACCTGGTGAAACTGTAAGATCTGTAAGAATCGAACCCGCAAAATGCGAATCCGCGAATCCGGAACCGCAGCGCACGCCTGCCGCCAAGCCCCTCACATCCCCGGGCATCGCAGACGCCCCATCTCCGGCATCCCCCGCGCACGCGGCGCCCGGGCCGTCGGCAATCGCCGCCGGCGCATCCCCGGCCATCGAAGCGCCCAAACCCGAAATCCAGCTCAGCCAAACCTGGCTCAGCGCCCATTTCCTCCATGGCCACGAAAGCCCCAAAGCCTTCGAAACCCTCCTGGCCAACCACATCCACGCCCACGCCCCCGCCACGCCCGCCGAAGAACTCCTGGTCTTCCGCGTCACCCAGAAAGCCTGGCTCCTGCGCCGCCTCGAAACCTGGGAGCGCGTCATCGCCGACTCGCGCGTAACCAAAGTGAGAGAACAGCACCCGAACGCGGCCGCCCCCGCCTGCATCGCGCTATCCCTTCTCGAAGCGAAGGAAACCAGCCAAACCCGCTTCTACCAGCGCACTGCCAAGCTCCGAGAACAACACGAAGCCGCCCTCGACCGCCTCACCAGCCGCCTCGAAACCCTCCAACTCCGCCGCGAAACCAATCGCCTCCGCGACCAGCGCGCGAACCCATTCCCCGCGCGGCGCCCGCATATCCCCTTCGCCCGGCTTGCTGGTTGCGATCGCGATCACTGAGATTCTGCACTGTCCGCCCAACCCATTCTGAGGGCCTGCGGTTATGGCAAGCATGTGGCAAGAGCGGTTGGGCTGGTTGTCCGGCGTTCCACGACGGAGGTCATGCGCGATCGGGTGCGGCCGTGATGACTACGAAGACAATCAATCGGCGGAATCCCCCGTGCTTCGGGCGCGGCCGCTTGGGAGTCGCCCCGTGAACGGGCGGCTAGAGGTCGTCTCCGCCGTCGTCGAAGGGCGGCGCTTCACCGCCATCCTCGGGGAGGTCGCTCGTGTAGTTCTCGAAGCGGGTGAACTGGTGGAGGAACACCAGTTGGACGGTGCGGGTGGGGCCGTTGCGCTGCTTGGCGATAATGAACTCGGCCT
>JADYZL010000320.1 GCA_020853155.1 Bryobacterales bacterium | reverse complement strand
GTGTCACGGTAATCGATGACCCTCGGATGCAATCGGAGTCATCAAAATTGCAGTAAATCGCGAGAAGATGAATCCGGATGGCAGAAAATCGCAAGTATCCGGTTTTTTCCGGCAAACCCGTGCTGCTTCGGCTCGAAAAACGGCTGGGAGACCTGCGAATCCGGCTGAAGCTGCTGACGTTCCACAGCGTCTTCTTCAGCCTGCTCACACTCACGATCTATCTTGCGGTGATTTCCGTCCTGGAGTACCGGCTGAACGAAGCCTACCAGCGGGAAGCGGGGATGATGCGGGCGGCGCTCGCGTCAAACCCAGGCATCTTCCAGGTTCTTGAGATGAACGTAGAGTACACGCAGGGCTCCGCTTCCCAACTCGGCATGCCGCGGGATATCCGGGAATGGGTGGATGCGCATCCGGGGGACGTTTGGTTTAACCCTGGAAAATCCGACTACTTATATCATAAAGACCGTTCGAGCGATCTCTATCAGCGGGTGAGGCTGCCCAAGGAGCAGTACCGAAAACTGATCAATAGCGCCCGCTGGGCAATCACGGTTGTTCTGGGGATCACCTATTGGCTGGGCGTTGTGATTCTCGAATTTCTGGTGCTGCCGGTCTTCGTGTACCGCCCCATCCAATTCCTTCTGGATGCCGATGACGCCGCCGGCCGTGGAGACCGCGACAATGAACTGGTGCCGGAGCGGAAGATTCCGGACGACGAACTGGGCGACGTCATGCGGTCCCGCAACCGGATGCTGACGCTCGTTCGCGAACATGAGGACGCGCTGGCCGGGGCGCTGCGCCGGGAAGAATCTCTCTCCGCCGATCTGCTGCGCAAGAACGCCCAGTTGGAAGCCGCGAAACGCAGCCTGGCCGACCAGGATCGCCTGGTAAGCCTGGGTCTGATGTCCGCGAGCGTGGCGCACGAGTTGAACACGCCGCTTGCCGTACTGAAAGGGAGCGTGGAGAAACTGCTCGAAAGCGCCGGCGACGAACCCACGCGAGGCCGGCTGCGCCGGATGAACCGGGTTGCGGACCGGCTTCGCAGCATCAGTTCCTCTCTGCTCGATTTCGCCCGGGTGCGGAGAACCGAAATGGCTCCCGTGGATTTGCGGGATCTCATCGAAGACTGCTGGGAACTGGTATCCATTGATGAGAAGGCCTCCCGCGTCCACTTGCACAACCAGGTGGAAAGCACCCACTGGGTCCATGGCAATGCGGACCGCCTGAGCCAGGTCTTTGTAAACCTGCTTCGAAACGCGCTGCACGAAATCGACATCTCTGGCAATATCTGGGTAAGCAGTTCCATCGCCTCCGCGGTGAATTGGCGGGAAGGCGACGGCGGAACTAGCACCGCCGGAGGAACGGTGGTGGTGCGGGTGGAGGATGATGGGGTGGGCATCCCGGAATCCGTGCTTCCGCACTTGTTCGAGGCGTTCGTCAGCACGCGCCTCGACGCCCGGGGAACCGGGCTTGGGTTGACGGTGGCGGAAGGAATCATTCAGCAGCACAATGGGAGCATCCGCGCGTACAACCGGGCCGAAGGGGGAGCCTGCCTGGAAGTACACTTGCCCGCGGCCGCACCCCAACTCAACGGCACAACCTTGTCCACGGAGGGATCATTGCCATGATCGAAGCAAGCGTTCCAGATAACCCAATGCCTCCCGTGAACCGGGTGGAAGTGGCGGTACTTGACGACGATCAGGACTTTTTGCAGTTTCTCGAGGATGTTCTCGAGGACGAAGGGATTTTTGCCGTCAGAACTTTCACGAATCCGCGCGACATGTTTGCCGCCTTCGCAGCGAAACTACCGGGTATTCTGCTGCTCGACTTGAAGATGGGAGAGCACCAGGGCGATGTAGTCATGGGCGAAGTGCAGGCACGATGGCCCGGCATCTGCATCATCGTTGTGACGGGTTACCCCACGCTCGACGATATGCGGGCAAAGTTCCAGCAGAACGTGTTCGACTACCTGCCGAAGCCCTTCTCGATTGAACAATTGAGGGCGGCGCTGAACAAGGCCATCGAGACCTACGGGCTCGGGCGCAGCCGGCAGGATATTCTTCGCGAGCGCCTCGGCCCTCGCATCCGCATCCTTCGGACGGAACGCAATTGGAGCCTCAAGGACTTCGCGGTGGAAACCGCGCTGAGCGTCTCGCAACTTAGTTCCATCGAACGCGGCGCGCATCTGCCCTCCATCGAGAGCTTTCTCTCCATCTGTGACGCGCTCGATCGGAAGCCCAGCGGCATCCTCGGCAGCATCGAGTTCTGAACCGGCTTCGCAATGCCGGCCATCCGGCCAGCCGTTCAATCCACCGCGAGCGTCACGGTAACGGGGCAATGGTCGCTGCCCATCACCTCATTGAGAATGCCGGCATCCAACAACCGTTCGCGATCCCGGCTGGGAATGGCGAAATGGTCGATCCTCCAACCGATGTTGCGTGCGCGAGCGCCAGTGCGCTGGCTCCACCAACTGTACTTCACCGTATCGGGGTGCAAATGGCGGAAGGTATCCACCCACCCGTCTCCAAGGAAACCCGCCATCCATTCGCGCTCTTCGGGAAGGTAGCCGGGACTCGTTTCGTTCTCCTTCGGGCGCGCCAGATCAATGGGCTGGGGAGCGACATTAAAGTCCCCTCCGAGAAGCACCGGCTTGCCGAACTTGCGCAATTCCTCCACGTAGCGGTGAATCGCTCCGCAGAACCGCACCTTGTAATCGATGCGGCGGCCCTCGTCCTGGCTATTCGGGAAGTAAGCGCCCACCACGATGGAATGCGCGAACTCTCCCGTGATGACGCGGCCTTCGCCGTCGAACTCGTCGATCCCGATGCCGAACTCGACCCGCAGCGGCTCCTCTTTGGCAAAGAGCGCCACACCGCTATACCCCTTCTTCACGCGGGCCGGATTCCAGAACTTGTAGTAGCGTGTATCGAGCAGGATATCCGGCGGAATCTGCGGTAAGTTCGCCCGGACCTCTTGCAGCAACAGGACATCATGATCCTGGGCATCGAGCCACTCGCAGAACCCGCTCTTCGCGCAAGCGCGAAGGCCGTTCACATTCCAGGAAGCGAAGGATCGGATGGACATTCACTCTTGGATAGCGCGAAGCGGGGAACGGGTGCAACCGAATGCGCCCGGTGGAGCGTACATTCCCGTCAACCGCTGGCGTGGCTATCGAGCGCTTTCACCCCGGCGTTGAGCACCTCGACGATCCGGTCCACGTCATAGACGCTCCCGCTCCAGGTTCCACCACTCACCGCCTGTAGCGCGGCCCAGAGGCGGGTGTCGGCGGGGAGAAACTCATCGGGTTTGAGCGCTGGGTTCGGCCCGCGCTCCGCCAGCAACCGGTTGCCCTCCTCAATCCCCGCGGCGTTTCCGTTCTCGCCGATCAGGTTCACGCTGCCTTCCAGGCGGATGCGGTCTACGGCGATTTCGATCATATCGCCATCGTGGACCTTACCGAGCGGCCCGCCGGCCAGTGCTTCCGGCGTAATGTGGCCGATGCACGCGCCTGTCGAAACACCGCTGAAGCGGGCATCGGTAAGAACCGCGATCTGCTTGCCGAACGGCAGATGCCGGAGCGCGGAGGTGATCTGGTAAATCTCCTCCATGCCGCTGCCCATCGGTCCGCGGCAACAGAGCACGAGGATGTCTCCGGGGGCCAGCGGCTTCGGGCCGCGGCCCTTCACCGCCTGGATGGCCTCGATCTCCGTGGTGAAGACTTTCGCCGGCCCGCGCTTGCGATACACCCCATCCGCGCCGACGACGCTATCGTCAATGGCGGTGGACTTGATGACGCTGCCGCCCGGCGCGAGGTTGCCCACCGGGAAGCAAACGGTGGAAGTGAGTCCCTTGGCGATCGCGCGTTCCGGCGACATAATCACATCGTCGGGATCGACGCCTTCGCGCACCTGCAACCGTTCCCGCAACCGGTGGCGTCGCTCCGAACCCTCCCACCAATCGAGCGCTTCGCCGAGCGTCAAGCCGCTCACCGTCATCACATCGAGTTCGAGCAGCCCGGCTCGCTTCAGGTGCAGCATGACTTCCGGCACGCCCCCCGCCTGAAACACCCGCGCCGTGGGATGGAACATCGGCCCGTTCGGCAAGGCATCCACCAATCGCGGCACCTTGCGGTTGATCGACGACCAATCCTCGACGGTGGGCCGGCGGACGCCGGCGTGATAGGCGATCGCCGGAACATGGATCACCAGATTCGTGGAGCCGCCGAAGGCCGCGTGAACGACAAGCGCGTTGTGGAATGCCGCTTCGTTGAGAATGTCGCGCATGGCGATGCCCCGCGCGATGAGCTGCAGCACGGCCTTCGCAGACCGCGTGGCCGCATCGAGCCAGATGGGATGGCCGGAAGGCGCGAGCGCGGCATGCGTCAGCGACATGCCCAACGCTTCGGCCACCACCTGCGAGGTCGCCGCGGTACCAAGAAACTGGCACCCTCCGCCGGGACTCGCGCATGCGCGGCAGGTGGCTTCCTGCGCCTGCTCCATCGTGATCTCGCCGTGCGTGAAGCGCGCGCCCACGCTCTGCACCTTGCCCGCGTCCTCACCCTCATCGGGCAGCAAGGCCACGCCGCCCGGCACCAGCACGCTCGAATACTGCCCTTCCCCGGCAAGCGCCATCATCATCGCGGGCAAGCCCTTGTCGCAGGTGGCCACGCCCACCACCCCATGCCGCGTGGGAAGGGACCGGATCAGGCGCCGGTAGACGGTTGCCGCATCGTTCCGGAAGGGCAGGCTGTCGTACATGCCCACGGTTCCCTGCGTGCGCCCATCGCAGGGGTCCGTGACATAACCCGCAAAGGGAATGGCATTGCGCCGCTTGAGTTCGAGCGCGGCCGCCCGCACCAGCAGATTCACTTCCCAATGGCCGGTGTGATAGCCCAGCGCGACCGGCGTGCCGTCTTCCGCGCGGATGCCCCCGTGCGTGGAGAGCAGCAGCACCTCCTTGCCGTCCAACTGCGTTGGGTTCCATCCCATGCCCACGTTCAGACTCTTCGCGAAGATGTTGCCCGAAGGCCCGTCGGTCAGCATCTCCTCCGTGAGCGGCACCTGGCCCGGCCGCGCAGGCGCGGTGGATTGCACTTCGAAGAGGGAGTCGTCGAGGGAATCGAGAATCTCGCGTGGCGTATCCGGCATAAGACGCTATTGTATGGCACGCCTCCCAAGGACGTATCTGGTTTGCGGCTGGGCGCGCGTGTTTTCCTTTCGCCAGCCATATACTAGGGGTGACGCGCCCTTCGCAGCTTGGATTCGAAAGGATTTCACACCATGATGAATCGCCGTCTTTTCCTCGCGCTCGCCGGCTCATTGCCCCTCGGAGCCGCTCCCTTTGCAAAGCCCATCGGGATCAATCTGTACACGGTCCGGACTTCCCTCGCGAAAGACCCCGAAGGCACATACAAGGCCCTGCGCTCGCTCGGGATCCAGGAACTCGAGGTTCGACCGAATCAGCTTGAGGAACACGGCCGGTTCATCCGGCAAAACGCCCTGAAGCCCGTACACATGTTTCTCGATTCCGCCGTCATCACCGGCGATTGGGAAGGAAGCCTGGCCATGCAGCGGGCGATGGCAAAACGCATGAACCTACCCGGACCGAAAGCGGATGCACCGCGGCCCACGCTCGCCGACATGGCGCAGCTTGCAAAACAATTCGACATCGAGCGCCTGGGCATTAGCTATCTGCTGCCGGGCGAACGCGCGGACGCCATCCGGCATATCAACCGCGCCACGGACGAACTCGCCAAGCTGGGCTTGGGCTTCTACTATCACAATCATGCCTGGGAGTTCGACGCGAGCAACGGTGAACGATTCCTCGACCGGCTTCACAAGGAAGCCGACCCAAGGGTGAAGCTCGAGCTCGATCTCTTCTGGGCGACCATCGGCGGCGACGATCCTGTGAGATTGATGGAAACCTGGAAAGGCCGCGTAGCCTCGCTCCACATGAAAGATGTCGCCACCAATGCCCCCCGGCAAAAGACCGAAATGTCGATTCCGCCCACCGCGTTCAAGGAGATCGGCGCGGGCATCCTGGACTGGCCGCGAATCCTCTCCGCCGCCGCGAAAGCGGGCGTTGAGCACTACTTGATTGAGCAGGACTATACCGAAGGGGACCCGATCGATAGCGTGCGGCGGAGCATCGCCTTTCTCAAGAAGGTCGATGTCCGGGGCTGACCGGCGTCCGAGCCTCAGCCAGGCGGCTGGCGGAGTTGCTCCGCTTGGGTGCGCCCACCTAGACAGCGATCTTCCAGGGGTCCCGTTCTTCCACGGATAGGAATTTCCGGGCTTCGGGTTGCACCGTGGTGGCGTTCGCCGAATCCCAATCCACCCGGATCCCGGCGCGGTAGGCTACGTTCGCGAGCAGGCACGTCGCGGTCGACTTGTGGCAAATCTCGATATCGCTAATCGGCCGCTGCCGCGTGCGGATGCAATCGAGGAAGTTGCCCCAGTGATCGTAGTTCATGTTGTTCG
>JADYZL010000319.1 GCA_020853155.1 Bryobacterales bacterium | reverse complement strand
CGTCGCCGTTTCCTCGACCCCATTTACTGGAAGACCGGCCTCTCCACCACCTACGGCCTCGTCTCCGACTTTGAGCATTGGAAGAGGGCGTTCCTCTGGGCCAACCGCAACGCCGACGTAGTGTTTTTCATGACGAATACCGGGATCCGCCATTGGGATGAAGAGGCGGCCGAAGAACACATCCGGGAGCACATTCGCGTGCCCGTTTTCTGCTGCGATGCTTCGATGATTCGTTATTGCGTTGCCGGCCGCGTGAACGTAGACCGGGAACCCGGCGAATGGATGGCTGGCCAAGCTCTTCGCATCCTTGCCGGGACCAAGCCGGAGGAGATCCCTCTCGCGAGGAACGCGCAATCGAGGGTGGTGGGCAATTCCGAATTTGCCGCGCGGCTTCGCTTTCCCTTGCCGCCCGATGCGGTGCTTTATCCTTAGTCCTCCCGCCCAGTTCCGGCCAGCGCCAGACGGATCTCGACGCAGAGCCCTGGGTTGGCGTTCCGGGCCTCAATGGCGCCCCCATGCACGGCGACGGCGCGCCGGGCGATGGAGAGCCCCAACCCCGTTCCCCCCTGTCGGCGATTGCGGTCGTTCTCCACGCGGAAGAAGGGATCAAACAGACGATCCAACAGTTGCTCCGGCGCGCCCGGCCCGAAATCGCGAATCCGAAGCGAAACTTCCATCTGTTCCACCGCGCAAGCCAGGGTGACGTTCGAGTGTGCTGGTGCGTACCGCAAGGCGTTGCGGAGCACGTTCTCAACGGCTCTCCGCAGCAATTCGGCATCTCCCTTCACTTCAAGCCCGGGCGTGGAGTCCAACACGATCTCCACACTCCGCTCCCTTGCCTCATATCCACAATCGCGCAAGATCTCGCCGAGGAGATCGTCCATGGATACCGTTTGCGTCTGGAGTGCCGCCGGCTCCCCTTCCGCCCGGGTCACTTCGATCAGGCCGCCAATCAGTTCGTTCAGCCTCTCTGTCTCCCGCCGGATCTGCTCCTTCGCCGCATCGCGTTCCCCTGCATCGTCCAGCAGTTCGATCGCCACGCTCATCCGCGCCAATGGAGAGCGCAGTTCGTGCGAGATATCGAGCAACAGCCGCTTCTCCGCCGCCAACAGCGTCTGGATTCGATCCGCCATGCGGTCGAAGGCGCGCGCGAGCTTGCCGAACTCGTCGCGGCGCTTGCTCGACATCCGAAGGTCGAGCTTGCCTTCGCCGTATTGCTCCACCACCCGTTGAATTTTCCGCAGCGGCGACGAGAGATAGGCGGCCAAAAGAAAACACAACACGATACCCACGCCCAGGATCCACAAGTTCTGCGGGATCACCCACCAGGCGAAGGACTCCTCGCGGCGCGGATACGCCACCACTTTGTACCCTTCCCACTCGGCCATGCGCGGCCCGCCCGACGGTTTGCTGATAAACGGAATGTGAATCCCATCGTCGCCCTTGGGTAATTCGTGCGTCTTGCCGGTGAGCACATCGCGCCCTTCCGGATCGAGCAGGAAGACGTTGGCGTTCGTGCTGGCCCCATACCGGTTCAGGAACTGCCGGAGGCCCGCCGGCCCGTCGCGCTCGAACGCATTCACGGCCAATTCCGCGTAGAACGGCTGCCAGGGGCCGCGCGGAGGCGAATTCTGGAATTGAATCGCCGTGATCGCCACCACGCCCGCGAACATCAGCGCCAGCATGATGCCGAACCATAGGAGGATCTTCGTGAACATCGTGTTCATCGGGATTCCTCCTCGCTCTGGCAGAACTGGTAGCCCACGCCGCGCACGGTCTTGATCAGCGTGCGGCCCCGCTCGATCTTGCGCCGGATATGGCTGATGTGGACGTTGACGGATTGGTCGAATCCCGTTGCCTTCCGGTCGTAAAGGCTCTCGATAATTGCATCGCGGGAGAGTACGCGGCCCGCCGCGCGCATCAGTAACTCCAGAATGTCGAACTCGATGGTGGTGAGGTCCACGCGCCCGCCGTCTACGCTCACGGCGCGCGCCGCCGGGTCCAGCGTTACCCCATTCACCTCGATCCGCTGCGAAGGCGCATTCGTTCTGGGCTCCATCCGGCGGAAGATCGCCTTGATGCGGGCCACCAGTTCGTGGGGGTTAAAGGGCTTGGCGAGGTAGTCGTCGGCGCCGAGTTCGAGCCCTGTGATGCGGTCGATGTCCTGCCCGCGCGCCGTCAGCATGATCACCGGCAACTGGCTCTTCTCCCGCAGCTTACGAAGGACGCTGAACCCGTCGAGCCCGGGCAGCATCACGTCGAGAACCAGAAGTTCGAAGCGTCCGCCGAGCGCCGCCGCTAAACCCGCTTCACCGTCGTGTACCGCCGCAACCGTAAAGCCTTCCTTCTGCAGAAAACGGGAGACCAATCCGGCTAGTTCGGCATCGTCGTCCACCACAAGAATTTCCACGTCCAGACTGTAACACGCCCGGCTTGGAAGGGTACATAAAGATTCGTAAACGGCATTTCAGCAATCTTTACGCACTCCAAATCTGCGCTTTAGCTTGCCCGCTTAGCCTGAAGTTGACCCGTCGCGGCGCGTCCGATGCCGCCGGGCAGGAAATACCATGAACACTCGAATTCGCCCACCCCTTTTCGTTGCTCTCCTGATCGCCGCGATGCTCACAGGCGGCCTCCTTTCCGCACAATCCTCGAACGGAGTCTTCCGCGGTACGGTGACCGACGCTACCGAGGCCGCCATTCCGGGGGCGAGCGTGCTGCTCACCTCCGCGAACGGCAAGGCGCTTACCGCGGAGACAAGCGTCACCGGCGGCTTCACTTTCACCGGCATCGCGCCCGGCAAGTATCACTTGCGCATCACCTCCACCGGCTTCCAGCCCGTCGACGAACCAGCCATCGAACTGGGCGCGGGCGAGAATACGCGGTCCTTCGCGATGACCGTCTTCCTCGCCACGCAGGAAGTCACCGTGGAAGCGGAGAAGCTCGACACCGTCACGGTGGAGTCCTCTTCGAACGCAGGTCAACTCGTCTTGCGCGACGAAGCGCTTAATGCGCTGTCGGACGATCCGGACGCCCTGTCGAATGAGCTCCAGGCTCTTGCCGGGCCTGCCGCGGGTCCTGATGGCGGTGCGCAGATCTTCGTCGATGGCTTCAGCGGCGGCCGTATTCCCCCCAAAGCTTCCATCCGCGAAGTCCGCATCAATCGCGACCCCTACTCCGCCGAGTATGACCGCCCCGGTTTCGGGCGCGTTGAGATTCTCACCCGCCCCGGCAGCGACCGTCTTCGCGGCCAGACGTTCTTCAACTTCGGGGACGAATCCCTCAACTCGCGCAACCCCTTCGCCGTGAACCGAGCCCCCTATCAAACCCGCATGTATGGCGGCAATCTGGGCGGGTCTCTCGGCAAGCGGACTTCGTTCTTCGTCGATCTGGAGCGCCGCGAGATCGACGATAACGCGGTCGTGAATGCAACCACGCTCGATAGCCTCTTCCAGCCCGTCAATGTGCGCGAAGCTTACGTCACCCCGCAGCGCCGCACCAATGCGAACGTGCGCCTGGATTACCAGCTCAACCCGGCCAATACCCTGGTAGGCCGTTTTGAGGTGCTCCGCTCGAGTTCCAGCAATAATGGCATCGGGCAGTTTACTCTGCCTTCCCGTGCCTATGATTCCACGATGAACGGGAACACGCTCCAGCTCACGGAAACGGCCATCCTCTCTCCCACCGCCATCAACGAAACCCGCTTCGAGTACATGCGAATGCGGCAGGAGCAAAGCGCGCTCGAGCTTGCGCCGGCGCTCAACGTTCTCGATTCCTTCCAATCGGGCGGCAGCACGCAGGGGCTTTCGTCCAACGAACGGCAGGGCATCGAGTTTCAGAACATGACCTCGATCGTCAAGGGCGTGCACACCTTCAAGTTCGGTGGGCGCTTACGCGGCAGCGATCTTAGCGACCTCTCTCCGGATAACTTCCTGGGTACGTTCACCTTCGCCGGCGGACTCGCGCCCGTGCTGGATGCCTTCAACCAGCCGGTCTACGATACCGGCGGTCAAGTCGAACTCACCCAGTTGACGTCGCTTGAGCGCTACCGGCGCACCCTCACGCTCGAAAGCCTCGGCTACACTCCGGCTCAGATCCGCGCACTCGGAGGCGGAGCCAATCAGTTTTCCTTGAACGCGGGCCTCCCGCGCGCCACCGTCCGCCAATACGACGTGGGTCTCTTCCTCACGCATGACTGGCGGCTGCGGCCCAACGTGACTCTCGGCTTTGGGCTCCGCTATGAGAACCAGACCAATATCGGCGATTCCACCAATTTCGCTCCTCGCGCGAGCATTGCCTGGTCTCCTGATTCGCGCAACGGACGCACCGGAAAGACCGTGGTTCGCGCGGGCGCGGGCATCTTCTACGATCGCTTCGCCGAGAGCTACACCCTGCAATCCCTTCGCTTCAACGGCAGCACCCAACAGCAGTACATCGTCTCCAATCCGGATTTCTTCCCCACGGTTCCCAGTGCCGCCGAACTCGCCGCCGGCGCCGTCCCGCAGGCGGTCTACCGGATCGCCGGCGATCTCCGCGTGCCGTACATGTTCCAGTCTTCCCTGGGAGTGGAGCGGTCTCTTCCGGGCCACACCACTCTGGCTGTCAACTGGGTCCGTTCGCGATCTATGAACGTACTACGCACGCGCAATATCAACGCTCCGCTGCCGGATTCCGGTCTGCGTCCCTATGGCGCGGAGAATCTCTTTCTCTATGAGGCCACCGGGCGTATGAACCAGAACCAGATCATCACCAATCTGAGCACCCGATTCAACAGCCGCGTGATGCTCTTTGGCTTCTACGCCTATGGTCACGCCAATTCCGATGCGGACCGCGGAGCGAGCCTCCCGGCCAACCAGTATGACCTTTCCGGCGAATGGGGCCGCAGCCAGATGGATGTCCGCCATCGCATGGTGATGGGCGGAAACATCAATGTTCCATGGGGCTTCTCGTTGAATCCCTTCGTGATGTACCGCTCCGGCATGCCTTTCGACATCACCACCGGGCGCGACAACAACGGAGACACCGTGTTCAATGACCGTCCCGCGCTGGTGACCGATCTTACTCGCCCCGGCGTCGTCCAAACCCCTTGGGGCGTCTTTGACCCCAATCCCCTCCCCGGCGCCCGGATCATTGGGCGCAACTACGGGGAAGGTCCGGGACAGTTCACCGTCAATCTGCGCCTCAGCCGTACCTGGAGCTTCGGGGAACGCGGCGGCGCGCCATCGATGCCGGGCGGTATGCCGGAGGGTGGTCCTCCTCCCGCCATGGGTGGCGGCGGGGGCAGAATGGGAGGCGGTCCGGGTCCGATGGGTGGCGGCCGCGGCCCGGGTGGCCCTGGCGGTCCCGGTCCGATGGGTGGCGGTTTTGGCGGAGGCAGCGGCAAGTATTCGCTTCAGTTCTCTGTCAGTGCCCGCAACCTGCTGAATTCCACGAGTCCCTCGAACCCCATCGGCAACATCTCGTCGCCGCTCTTTGGGCAATCGAACGGGCTCGCCGGGTTCGGACCGATGGGGGGCAACGCCGGGAATCGCATCGTCGATCTCTCGCTTCGTTTCACGTTCTGATGCGCGTGGGCAGAGGGGGCGCTGGTGTCGCGCCCCCGCCACGCGCCTTGCATGGAGCCGAATCGTCCCCGTGCCGCGCTGCGCCGCGGCGAAACGCCGAAGGTAGGGAATGCGTCGTTGAATCTGATAGAGTTTGAGCAATTCCTGTCCTGAGGTTTGTTCGATGATCCGATTCCCCTTACGTTTTCCGCCGGTCGTTCTGGCGCTCGTGGCATGTTTCCTGGGCGCGCTCCTCACGCAGCAGCTATGGGCTCAGGGCCAAGGGCCCATCCAACCGCGCACCGGCACGGTAGCCCGGCCGCGTCCGGACGCGGAAGGGGAGCGGCCCCCGGCAGAGGGGCCCAAGGTGGAGTCGAAGTTCAAGAAACAGCCGGGTGAGGAAGCTGCCGAAGGGGCAGCCACGTTCCGCAGCGACGTGCTCACCGTCGATGTGCCCGTGGCCGTGCTCGATAACAAAGGGCGGTTCATCCCGAATATCCCGCCGGGCAACTTCCGCGTTCTCGAGGATGGCGTTCCCCAGAAGCTTTCCGGTTTCGAAGTCGGCCAGGCCCCCATGACGGTCTGCCTCGTCGTGGAGTTTAGCGCGCAGTTCCAATCGTTCTGGAGTGAAACCTGGTATCAGACTCTGGTGGCCACACAGGGCTTCATCGACACCCTTCAGCCGGAGGATTACCTCGCCATCATCGCCTACGACCTGCGCCCCGAAATTCTCTCGGATTTTTCCACCAACCGGATGGATTCGATGCAGGCGATGCGGCGCTTGCAGATCCCCGGCTTTAGCGAATCGAACCTCTATGATGCGCTGCAATTCACGCTGGAGCGCATGGAAGGCATTGAAGGGCGCAAGGCGGTGATCGTCATCGCGAGCGGCATGGATACGTTCAGCAAGCTGAACTTCGGCGAAGCCCGGAAAGTGGTGCAAAACGCGGGCATCCCCATCTACACCATCGGCCTCATGCAGTGGATCCGCGAGTATATGGATTCTCGCGGCATGCTCGGGCCCATCGCGCGCATGGACTTCCTGCAGGCCGATAACCAGATGCGCACCTTCGCGAAGGAAAGCGGCGGGCAATCGTTTTTCCCCCGTTTTTACGGAGAATTTCCCGCAATTTACAACGCCATCCAACAGGCGATGCGGAACCAGTACAACCTCGTCTATCAGCCGACGAATCTGGAACGCGATGGCAAGTTTCGCCGCATCGAAGTGCAACTCGTGAATCCCACCACCGGTGAGCCGCTGCGGGTCGTGGACGGGAAGGGAAAGCCGATCAAATACTCGATCGTCGCGAAGCGTGGCTACAATGCTCCAAGGCCCGTGGAATAAGGCCTTGAACGAGTCTTGCAAGAAAAGGGGACCGTACTTCCGGTACGGTCCCCTTTCGTCTTCGCGGTTCCTTCGAAAGGGGGCAACGGACTCCATTGTCAAGCACTCGATCTCATGCTTCCTGAGCCGCTTACAAGTCGATTGACACCCATTCCACGGGTCTGTTAAGTTGCTACAGTCTAATGCAACCTACCAGAGGCAAGTCTAGAAAAGTTCCTGCCCGGCTCCTTCTGCTCGGTACTCATCAGGCGGGCCTGAAAGCCCGCAAGATTTATCTTGAGGAGCGGGGTCATGAAGTGATTGCTTGCAACAAAGTGAAAGATGCCCACACACACCTCGCGGGAACAGATATTTCGGTCCTGATCTGCGATTACAAATTGGATCTGCAAAACGGCGTGGAATTCTTGCGCGAAACACGCGCTCAGCATGCGTCGCTACCCACTATTTTACTGTTGAACCAAGTGGAAGAGATTTCCGTGGACCGCGAGAATTGTTGCGCCGACATCGTGGTTTCCAAGCATTTCAACGAATTGACGTTCCTCGCGCGAGGCGTGGAGCGGCTCCTTTCGCGGAAAGTCCCGCGCAAAAAGCCGGCTGCGATTCGTAAGCCTCCGGCTCGGCCATCGAGGGCGAGCGGCTAAAAATAGCAGACTCTCGCGAAGGTTGAGCCGGAAATCGGTCCCTTTGCGCAGATCAGGGTTGGGGGAGACTTGTCCGGATTACCGATTCTGCGTAGCTTGCTTGCTATTTCCTGCCTGCTCTGTTGCTCCAACGGTTTGATTGCCCAGCAGGCGCCGCCTCTCGAAGCCCCTCCGATCCTCCGGAACCTGAGCGCGGAACAGGAAGCTCAGGCGCAGCGATGGCTCCACGGCCTCACGCTTCGCCAGAAGATCGCTCAACTCCTCGTCATCAGCTTTTACGGCTATTTCCCGGAGATTGGTTCCGAAGAGGAACTGCGGCTCCGGAAGCTGGTGGAAGAGGATGGCGTCGGTGGGATGATCGTGCTCAACCGCGTTTTTGAAGGCGCCGTGCGCCGTGCGCATCCGTATGAGATGGCAGCCTTCCTCAACCGCATGCAAAGTTTCGCGGCCGTGCCGCTGCTGGTGGCGGGCGACTTTGAACGCGGCCCCTCGATGCGCCTCGACGGCATGACGCTGTTTCCGCATGCGATGGCGTTTGGCGCTGCCGGCGACCCGGAATTGACGCGGCGCTTCGGAGAGATCACCGCATGCGAATCCCGCGCCCTCGGCGTTCACTGGATTCTTGCACCGTCCGCGGACGTCAACAGCGACCCGGGGAATCCTGTCATCCATCTTCGTTCCTTCGGGGAAACCGCGAGCGGCGTCTCCCGCCACGTCGCGGCGTTTGTGCGAGGCGTGCAGGAGAATGCCGCCTGCCCGCTTCTCGCCACGGCCAAGCATTTTCCCGGCCATGGCGATACGAGTGTCGATTCCCACTACGGCGTGCCCGTGATTCAACGCTCGAGGGAAACGCTGGAAGCCGTGGATATCCCACCCTTCAAAGCCGCCATCGGCGCGGGTGTCGCCAGCGTAATGCCGGGGCACCTGAGCGTGCCTGCCCTCGACGAGAGCGGAGATTCCGCAACCGTTTCCAAACCGATTGTGACCGGCTATCTTCGGGACCGGCTCCATTTCGGCGGGATTATCACTACCGATGGATTGGATATGGCGGGGCTCACCAAGCTCTATGAGCCGGGTGAAGCCTCTGTAAGAGCACTGGAGGCGGGCGCGGACGTCTTGATGATTCCGCCAAATCCCAACGCCGCGATCAATGCCGTGGAAGCTGCCG
This sequence comes from Bryobacterales bacterium, assembly GCA_020853155.1. Taxonomy (GTDB): domain Bacteria; phylum Acidobacteriota; class Terriglobia; order Bryobacterales; family Bryobacteraceae; genus JACTMJ01. Next base: position 1,267 of record JADYZL010000319.1, on the reverse strand, counting down.
TCGCTTCCGGGAGGCTATCCGAAGCGCGCATCGATGAGAGTGTCCGCCGCGTCTTGCGGGCGAAGGTGCGTCTTGACCTCTTCCGGAAAAAGCAAGTGAAAATCGAGGATATTGCCACTGTCGCCTCGTCTGCGAGTGGCAATGCGCTGGCGCTTGAGGTGGCGCGTAAGGCAATCACGCTTCTGCGCAACCACCACCATGTTCTGCCCCTGAGCGCGGAGGCTTCGCCGTGCGCCGTCGTTCTCAATCGTGGAAGATTTTCGAATGACGGGCGCGCCTTCGCCCGCACGTTCCGCCGCATTGCGCCCAAGTCGCGGGCATGGTTCGTGGACGAAACCTGGTCCGCCGCGGCGATGGCGCAACTGAGCCGCGACCTCACTTCCTGCCAATCCGTGAGCGTTGCTTCCTTCGTCAGCATCGCCGGCTTTGCAGCGGGGGAGATCCCGTTGCCGCGCCCGCAAGCCGATCTCGTGAAGTCCGTTGAGCGTTCCTCGGAGAATCTGGTGCTCGTTGGGTTCACAAACCCCTATCTCGCCTCCTACTTCCCCAACGCGAGCGCCGCCGTGGTCCCGTTCAGCAACGTCCCGACCTCGGAGCAAGCCGCGGCCGAAGCCATATTCGGCGTGTTTCCCATGACGGGCAGGTCTCCAGTCACGATTCCCGGCCTCACCGAAGCCGCCTTGGAGGGCTTCTAGCCACGCGGACGATACAATGGAATGCAGGCGCGTCCCCGCACCCGGAGCGCTGCCTTCAACCCCTCCCGGAGAGCGATGGCGATGAACATCACATGGCTAGGCCATTCCACCTTCCTTTTCACCCTCGATGGCGGGAAGAATGTATTGATTGATCCGTGGATTCACGGGAATCCCAAGTCCCCTCAGGGTTTCAATCTGCCCCACATTGATGCCATTCTGCTCTCACACGGGCATGGCGACCACACCGGCGATGCCATCGCGATTGCGAAGAAGAACGCGTGCCCGGTGGTCTGCAATTTTGAGATCTCGCTCTGGCTTGCTTCCAAGGGGATTGAGACCGCGCGCCCCATGAACAAGGGCGGCGCCCAAACTGTGGCGGGTCTCCGCGTGACGATGACGCACGCCTTCCATAGCTCCAGCATGCAGGATGGCGAGCACTTGGTTTATGGTGGCGAAGCCGCGGGCTACATCATCGAACTGCCCGACGGCCGCCGCATCTACTTCGCCGGGGATACCTCCGTGTTTGGAGATATGCGATTGATCGCGCGTCTCTACGATCCGGATCTGGCCAT
>JADYZL010000318.1 GCA_020853155.1 Bryobacterales bacterium | reverse complement strand
GGGGCAGCGAATCCCCGACGACCTGGAATTAGCAAGCCGCGAACGGATCTGCGAGCGTATTCTGCCCGCCGACGTCCTCGCGATGAATTTCGCCGCCTGACGCCCGGAGGCTGGAGCTACCGAGGCCACCCCTCTCAACGATTGTGGCCTGCAAACTGTTAAGGAGATGTTGCGTGAGATCCGCTGCCGTCCGTTCCAACACAAGCCCGCAAACTGAAGGGCCCACTCGGGAAGCCCTCATCCTTGAGCACATGGCGCAGGTGCGGTTGATCGCGCGCAAGATCTACGAACGGCTCCCGGAGAGCATCAGTCTTGACGATCTCGTATCGGCTGGCGTCCTGGGCCTGATTTCCGCGATTGACTGTTTCGACCCGGCGCACAACGTCAAACTGAAAACATACGCCGAGTATAAGATCCGCGGTGCGATTCTCGACAGCCTGCGGGGCTTGGATTGGGCGCCTCGCCAACGCCGTCGACTCGCCAAACAGATCGAAGCCGCCATTGGCCGCGTCGAGCAAGAATTGCAAGAGACGCCTAGCGACGAGCAAATCGCGGAGGAGATGGGGGTGCCCCTCGAGGTCTACCATCAATACCTCGTCGACACCCAGGGCCTAACTCTCGGAAGCCTGGAGTATGCGGCAAACGAGGACGATGGACGCGAGTTGATCTCCTATCTCGCCGACGACGAGGCGGAACTCCCCAGCCAGATCTATGAGCAGCGCGAACTGGAGCGCCTGCTTGCGGAGGCCATCCGGCGATTGCCGCCGATCGAGAGCGCGATACTCGGCTTCTACTTTCAGGAGGAGTTGACATTGCGGGAGATCGCCAAGATCGTCCATCTGCACGAGTCGCGCATTTCTCAACTGAAGACCCAAGCCATTCTCCGCCTCCGAACGTCGTTGCGGCGGAGCTGGCCCATGGAGCGGGGACGATGACAACAAAAGCTTCGAGCGATTCCGTCTCTCCGCAATCGATTGCCGCCGAGTTCCGCACTCGCCTGGCCGCATCGCTGGAGATGCTCTGCGGGGCGCAAGTGGACGTCGTGGAATCGCCCGCCCCATCCGGCATTTCTTGTGAATGGCGCGCGCATCCTCTCGATACGGAGCCCGCTTCCCAGCTTTTCACTGGCGCGCCGGAGATCATCGGGCGGGCAGTGGGTGCTCGCGTTCTGAGCGCCGCGGGTCTCGATGACTTCACCGACGAGGACGTTTCCGGCAGCTATGCGGAGGTGTTGCAAAGCGCGCTATCCGCCGTTGCGCAGTATCTCAGCCGTGCGCTCGGTTTCGACGTCGCCCTCCTTGAGACCGCGGTTCGCGGTCCCGATTCTCCCGCCGCCTTCGAGGCCACCTACCAGTTGCAGTTCGAGGATCAAACGCTTTCTCCTCTGTGTTTCGGCATCTCCCCCTCCGTGCTGCAACTGCTTGAAGCGCACACAGAGGATGCTGCGGATCGTCCCACGCCGGATCGGGGGGCGGCTCCCCTATCGAAGGGGCCGGTATCGAGCAACCTCGCGAGGACACACACGGAGGGAGAGGACCTGAGCCGGGTGCTCGATCTCGAACTGCCCATCCGAGTCAGCTTTGGAAAGGCAAGAGTCGCCCTCAAGGATGTCCTCAAACTTTCCACCGGGTCCATCGTGGAATTGGACCGTAGTATCCATGACCCGGTCGAGATCATCGTGAATGATCGCGTCATCGGCCGCGGAGAAGTTGTCGTCACCGAAGGGAACTACGGTGTCCGGATCCAGGAAATCGTCAGTCTCGGCTCGGCTTAATTCGTCAGAATTGTTGCAAAGGAGAATCGAATGTTACCGATCATCAGTTTCGTGATTGCTCTCATGGCGTTCGCTCTTGCCGCCGCCCTCGCCATGCTGGGCCGGCGCTACGTTCCGCAGGCACGCCAACGGTTAGAGGACATCGGCGAATCCGTACGGATCCTCCGGGTTTCACAGGAGTCCTTGGAGCGTAAATGGAGCGAGGCCCAACGGAGGCAAACCGGCAACGACGCGGCTCTCGAAGCGCAACGCTCCAGTCTCGAAGAGCTCCAGGCCCGCTTTGAAGACGTGGAATCCTACGCCGCAGTCTGTGTGCCTCAGAAACCCGCGAGTTCGGGGCTGAACATTAACCGGCGGGTGGAGGCGGTACGATTGCTCAAGGAAGGGCACAGCGAGGAGCAGGTGGCGGCGGAGTTGGCCCTCGCGCTTAGCGAAGTGCGGCTCATTGGCCACCTTGAGAAAAACGCCCCAAAACCGGCGCCAAAGCGAGGCCGGCGCGTCGCCTGATCCTCGGACGGAATTCCGCACCACTCGATCTGTTCACCCTATGGAGCCGGATACTCGTAGCGTACGTAAGCGAACGCTTGGCTATCCGGCGCCCAGGAATTGACGTTGATCGTCCCCTGGCCGCCGGTAAGCGATTCCAGAATCCGCGGCTTCTGCGAGACCGGCGCTCCTGCGTCCAAGCGAATCCAACGCAATTCGACCCGTTGATTCGCGGGATGCCCTTCCGTCCCCTCCGGGTAACTCAGATACACCATCCCTCTTCCATCCGGTGACGGATGTGGAAACCAATCCGCCCGATTTCCGCCCACGACCAATTCCGCGTGGTCGTCTTGCGGCGCCGTCTTCCCTGCAGGAACCCGCCAGATACTTGTTTCCCCACCCCGGTTCGAATTGAAATAGATCCACTTCCCATCGGGCGAGTAGTCCGGGCCATCGTCGTGCAAGGCTGCGGCCGTCACCCGGATCTCCTCGCCGCCCTCCACGGGGATCACATAGATATCGAAATTGTTATCGCGCTGCGCGCAGTAGGCCAGCGTCTTCCCATCGGGTGACCAGCCGTGATAGTAGCTGGGCGTCCGGGCGGTGATCTGTCTGGGTACGCCCCCGGCCCTGGGAAGGGTGTATATGTGGCCCGCTGAAATCACCAGCAATGCACCATCGGGCGAGATACCGTGGTCGTTGTTCACCCGCGTCACGTCCCCGGTGGGAATCGGTTTCAATTCCGGTTTGGCAAGCGCAACCTCGTAGAGCAAGCCGCCACTGTTCACCAACAGATACTTGCCGTCGGGCGTCCAATTGGGAGCTTCCACATGCCGGTTCGTCGAGAGGATGCAGCGGCTGGCTCCGGTGCGGAAATCGTAGATGCAAAGCTCGCTCTTCGTGGGAGCCGTGCGTTGTGCCGAGGCCAGCCCCGCCAGCAGCAACAGCAGCGCAGTCGATTGGAACCAGGTTCGCATTGTGCCACTCCTCGCCCCACCCCACTCCTCGCCCCGCCCATACGCTCCGAGGCCCTCGTGGATTTCATGCGGGCGCCGTCCGGAAGTGCGCCACCGCATCCCGGCGCGGCTCACCTACGCATTCAGCCAGCGATGCAGATTCTCCTCCACGAAACGGTCATCGACCAGATGGGGATACTGCCGGCAGACGCGATCGATCTCCTCCATTTGCCCCAGCGAGAGATCTTCGTGCTCATCCAGGCACCACCGTCCTTCGAGCAGCCCCTGTCGGCGCAGGATCTCATGCAAGCCGGCGATACACCCGTGGAAGCCGTTCGCCGCATCGAACAGCGCGGCATTCGAATCGGTAATCTCCGCTGCCAGCGTGAGCGTCTCCTTCGTAATACCGCCGCCGTTGGCGTGAACTTGCTTCGCCAGCGCCAGGTGTTTCACGGCTACGCTCGTCCAGACGGACCAGTGCCCCAGCAGCCCTCCGCTCATTCGGACCGTCCGGCCACCCGCGGGGAACTCCGTGAGCAAGTCCCCCAGAATCTGGTCGTCGTTGCCCGTATAGAGCGCGATCGAATCCGCCCGGCCCGCGTCCGCCACCGCCCGGATCACATCCAGCGTCTGGTAGCGATTAAACGGCGCCATCTTGATGGCCACCACGTTCTCAATCTCCGCAAACTTTCGCCAGAACGCATACGGCAGCACGCGTCCACCGACAGCCGGTTGCAGATAGAAACCAAATACCGGCAGCACTTCGGCCACGGCTCGTGCGTGGCTAAGCATCGCCTCCACCGAGTCGTCGCGAAACGCGCTCAGGCTCAGAAGACCCGCGTGATAGCCCCAGTCCGCCGCGAACTTTGCTTCGCGCAGAGCCTGTCCTGTCTTACCGCAAATCCCCGCCACTCGAATCAAGGGCCGGTCGCCCAGCGCCACGGCCGCCAGTTCCAACACCGGCTCAAACAAACCGAATCTAGGCTCCCGGATGGCGAACTGTGTCGTATGCACGCCCACAGCCACCCCGCCCGCGCCCGCGTCCACGTAATATCGCGTGAGTGCGGTTTGCCGTCGCTCATCCAGCTTGCGCTGGGAGTTCAGTGCTAACGGATGCGCGGGGATCACGGCCCCATCGAAGAGTCGTTTGCGTAAATCCATTAGAATTTCCCGTCCCGAACCTGGAACTTCGTCGGCTTATCCCACGTTTCTCCACCCGCCAACAGCCAGTCTGATACCCAATTCAGCAGTTGCGCCACCGGAACCGTGGGGTAGCCGAAGCGGCCCTGGCAGCGGGTCGCGTTGCTCAAGAGCGCCGTCTCCTGTTCTTCGCCGTCGAAAACGGGTTTCCTGCCCAATCGATCTCCGAGCTCTGTCGCCAGCCAGCGGACGGAAAGCGTTTCCGGACCCGTCAAATTCAACACGTCCGGCGGCGTTGCGCAGTACGCAAACGAGCCGAGACACGCCGCGTTCGCATCCCGTTGCCAAATCACATTGACCGCACCCATGGTGACGTCCACCGGCGCGCCGGCAAGCACTTTCCGGCCGAGATCCACCAGCACGCCGTACCGCAAATCGATCGCGTAGTTCAGCCGAAGCAAGGCAACCGACGTCCCGTTCTGGTGGGAGAAATGGGTAAACATGCGCTCCCTCGCCAGTGCGGAAAGCCCATACTCGCCCACCGGGTTGAGGGGTGTTTCTTCCGTAGCTCCGCCGCTTGCCGCCCTTGTAAAAGGATAGACATTCCCGGTGGAAAAGCTCACAATCCGGGACTTTGCGAAGCGCTCCGCCACCCGCCCCGGCAGGTATGCGTTCATGGCCCATGTCGCAGCCGCTTCAGCCGCCCCGCCCCCGCTGGTGCCGAACTTCTTCGCCGCCAT
>JADYZL010000317.1 GCA_020853155.1 Bryobacterales bacterium | reverse complement strand
TTGGCGTTCCGGCGCGGCGCCTCCGCGCGGGTTTCCGAACTCACGAGCATCCGGTTGTTCTCCGCCACGGCGAGCGTATAGTTCTCGAGCTGCGCGTCGTTGGGCAGTTCCACCACGTGCGCCGCTCCCCGGTAGGCAAGGACGAAACGTTTCCTTTCGTCATCGCGCCATCCGGAGCCGACGCCGAGCAAAGTGGAGATGGCGAGATCCTTTCCATCGGGGCTGAGGTCGAGGCCGTTCGGATACCAACCCGTGGGGATCAGGCCTTCCACGCGCCACTTCCTGGTATCGATAACGGCCACGGCGTTGATTCCGCCACAGGCGGCGTACAGAGTGGCGCCATCACCGCTGATCGCGAGAGCGGTAGGCGCCACTCCCTTGGCTTTGGTTGCGAAGGGCTGAATATGAAACGTTCTTGTTACGCGGTTCTGTCTCAGGTTGATGATGCTCACGCTGTCTTCATTGCCATTCGCCACATAAAGAAGGCCGGCCGCTTCATCGAGCGCCATCCCGGTGGGGTGGAGGCCCACTGGAATGGAATGTGTCGCTTTACCGGTAGCGACATCCACGCGCGTCACCGAGCCCGTGGAAGCGACACCGAAGCGGTCAACCACAACCTGGTCGGCATCCGGAGCCAAGCCGGTTGGCAGCGTCATATCCCCTTCCACGGGCTCGCGGCCACCCCAGTTGGATACATAGGCGACGCTGCCCTCCGCATTCAGCACCGCGCCGAAGGGGGCAATTTCCGTCTTCGCCTTGCGGAGCAATACGCCTTTGGCGACATCGAATATAGCCAACTGATTGTTGAAGGTGAGTGGTACAACAGCGATCTGCTCGCCCTGCCGGTTCGGCTTCACGGCGATGGCCGGGGCGCCGGCCAAATGTTCGCCGATTCCCTCGCTCATTTGCCGTTTACCAGCGTTGGCTATGGCAATCACCGTTACGATGGGGTTGGAGCCTTGCTTGGGCGTCATGCCGGCCGCTAGCAGTAAATCGGAGCCGCGATCATACGCGAGACCCTGCAACCCGCCGGTGAAGGCCGCGGCGCTCTCGCCCCCATTCGTCATCCGGGAGACGATGGCGTTCCGCTTCCAGTTAAGATGAACGACATCATTGGCGGTAATCACATGAAGATCGTCGGCCGTCTTGCCGAAGCGGACACCGTAGACGCGAACCGGAAATACAGATTGGACTCCCGCAGGGGTAATCGCCTGCCTGGTGGTGACCACACCCGGATCGGTTACGTTTCGCACTGGAGTGTCTGAGCCCGTTTGCGCGAGCCCGATGCTCGCGAACAGAGCGCTCCACAAAATCGTCCTACGCCAAGGCGTCATGGTCGTTTGCATGGCATGCCTCCACAGTCGATGATCTGATTGCTACCTTACACCGAAGCGCCGGCCGCACGGGAAGCGGGCGGAATGAACGCCGTTTTCCCCGCCGCCCCATGGCTTGGCGCCACCGGCATGGTCTAATTTGAGACTGATATATCTGAAATGTGTAACCTTTCACGAGCAGCCCGCCGTCTTCCCATTTCAACCATGAACGTCTCACGAAGAACCTTTTTATCCACTGGCGCGGCCGGGGCCGTCTGGACCGCGAAGAGCTATTCCGCCGTGATCGGGGCCAATGATCGCATCCGCATGGGGGTGATCGGCTGCGGCGGCATGGCCCAGGGCCACATGGAGCAGTTGGTGAAGATCCGGGATGCCGAAAACTTCGAATTCACCGGCGTCTGCGATCTCTACGACAAGCGGCGGGATATCGCGAAGCGCATTACTGGTGCGAAGACGTATCAACGCCATCAGGATCTTCTGGCGGCTTCCGATATCGATTACGTGTTGATCGCTACTCCGGAGCACCGGCATTTCGACGTGGCCATGGATGCCGTGAAAGCGGGCAAGCATATCTATCTCGAAAAACCCATGACGAAGACCAGCGGCGAAGGCGTCAAACTGGCCGCGGCGGTGAAGAGCGCAAACGTCAAGCTGCAGGTGGGCGTGCAAGGCACCTCCGACCAGAGTTACATCACCGCTCGTAAGTACGTGGAAGACGGCACGCTCGGCGACATCGTGATGGCGCAGATCGATTACTCGCGCAACTATTCGAACGAAGGCGACTTCTGGGCGTATCCGATCGACGAAGACGCCAAACCGGGGGTGAATATCGATTGGAATGCGTGGCTCGGGTCCGCGCCCAAACGCCCCTATGACGCGGATCGCTTCTTCCGCTGGCGCCGCTATTGGGATTACTCAAGCGGCATCTCGAGCGACCTCTTCGTGCACCGCGCAACCCGCATTATCAAGGCGCTTAACCTGGGATTTCCGCAGTACGCCGTGGGCGTGGGCGGCACCTACCATTTTCGCGGCAGCAAAGCCGAAATTCCAGATACGTTCAACATTATGCTGGATTATCCCAAGGGCCCCACGGTGAGCCTGGTATCCTCGATGGCGAACGGATCTCCCATTCGGCACATGATCCGGGGGAGCAAAGCCACGCTTACCTTTACGCGGGAGGGCTTCGACATTGAGCCGGAACGGCATCTGAGCGGCTCGATGAAGCCAATCCACTATGACAAGGTGGGAGCGGAGAACACGAATCTTCACCACAAGAACCTGATGAACGCCATCCGTCGCGGGGAAGAATTGAACTGCGATGCGGATCTGGGCCTGCGGGCCGTGGTGGCCTGCGAATTGGGAACGCTCAGCTTCCGTCAGCGGCGCTACATGCGCTGGGATCCGGCGAAGATGAAGCCGGTGGCCGGCTAGGGGAGTGGCTCAAGCCGGGATGACGGCAAGGCTCACGGGAGCTTCGCCCACCGGAATCATCGTGAAGAGCGGCGCGGATTTGTTCCTGCGGCTGCGCACAGCGCTCAGGCGGATCACCGCCATATCGCCGGACGCCGCATTGAGCGCGAGTGCATATTGATTGTCAGGCGTGATGGCGATGAACGCCGGAGCCGCTCCAACAGGAACAATCGCCACCAGCTTCCCCGAATCGAGATCGAGAACCGTGATATCGGAAGATTCCCGGTTCGCCACCAGGAGATAGGGAGGGCTCGCGCAAGCCGCCATGGCCCCTGGGCTCTTTCCCGCCAGCACCGCGCGATCCACTTCGGTGGTGTACGGGTAGATCATGGCCACCCCGCCCGATTGGCCGTCCGTCACGAAGAGCTGGCCGCCATCGGGCTTAAAGCAGAAGTTGCGCGCTTCCATCGCCACGGGCAAATCCACGAGTGAAACGGCATCGGCGGCGCGCACGACGGAGATCGACCGGTCTGTGAGATTTGCCGCCAGAAACTGCTTTCCATCGGAGCGAAACCGCACCAGGCCGAACTGCTCCGCAGCTCGCAAAACATTAGCTTCGTGGGATCCTGCGTGGTTCACCAGCGCGACGCCACCGCCCGTGAGTGATGCCGCGAGCCGTGCTTCCCAGTTGGCGGCATCGAAAGAGATGGGCGCGGCGGGGAGTGGAACCCGCGAATGCAGGACAAACTCCCGCAGAGGAACTTTCACAAGCGAGGGCGGCGCGGAAACGGAAACCCAAAGCCAGGGTTCTCTTGGGTCGAACCGCGCTTCCACCAGACTCTCCCCTACGCGCACCCGGCGCGTGTGGCGTCTGGCCGACCAATCGTACTCGAAGATCGTTCCGGAGGGGGCACTCACGGCGTAGAGCAGGCGCGGCCCCGGGGCATAGAGCACTTGAGAGATGGGCGCCTCGAACTCGATCTTGCCCGCGAGCGTGAAGGCGGCAAGGTCAACCAGGGCAACAAAAGGGCTGTTTGCCTTCACGACGGCGGCGAACCCGGAGAAGGGCTCCGTCTCTCGCCGGCAACCCATGAGGGACACGGCGGTCGCGCCGGCCATGCCTAGCACGCGGCGGCGGGGGATCGGAGGATCGGATTTCAAACGCATGTGGGGAAGCATCAGGCAGCGGCCGCCCGCCTTCGAGGCTGCGGATCTTCTTTGAACATTATCGCCGACGCCGTGGTGAGCATGCGGGTACAATGGGAAAGAGTCGGGGCGTGGCGCAGTCTGGTAGCGCACCTGCTTTGGGAGCAGGGGGTCGCGAGTTCGAATCCCGCCGCCCCGACCATTCCCCCACCTTTAGATCGCTCTTGCCTCAGGTGGCGATCCAGAGCCATTGCTGATCAAGAGCCGGGCGGAAGGGTTTATCGGGAGTTCTCGGGATTGGCCGCTGGGTTCCATCGACAGGCAAGAAGCGGCCCGCGCAGCCTTGTGGCGAGTACGATGCCGCAGAAAACGCCGGTTGAGTTCGCCAGCATATCGGCCAGCTCAAATCCGCGGCCCGGCACGTACCTTTGGACGAATTCCAGCCCTACTCCATAGAGCGCCAGTAGAACCCCTGCAGCGCAGACCTTACGCCAGCCAATCCAGAAGAGAGGGATTGGCAGGGCCAGAATGAGATAACCGCTGAGGTGCCAGAGCTTATCCGAACCCGGCATGACGCCGAGCTTGGCCGCGGGCAACGCGGAGTAATAGGCGGTAATCAAGAGTTGCAGCGTCCACAGCAAGGCAACCCAGTGCCGCTGACGGCCCTGCAACGCGGGGGATGGCTCCAAAACCGAACTCATCGTATTCGATTCTAAGGTAAGAGGCGGTTGAGGATTGTGAACTTTTCGAGTGGAGATCGAATGCCTGGGAGGGAGTGGCAATCCGCTCCCGCGCGCAGGCTGAAATCGGGAGGGGGCGGTAACCCCTTTGCTACACTATAGGCTGTTTCGATGCCCCAACAGGAACAATTGCCCGCCGATCAATTCGTCCAACGCTTTCGCGACGATCTCGTCCCGCTGACTTCCAAGATCTCCTGGTTTTCGCTGGGCTCGCTTCCCGAGGAAGATCTGGCCGCGAGCATTCGCGAACCGTTCGCCAGTCTCCCGCCCGCGTTGGCGCAACAACTGCCGCAGCTTCATCTGTTCCTCGTGCCTTATTTGCGCAGCGCGGGAAGGCAAGCGGACATCGTTGTTTTTGAAGCACCAGATTCCAAGGACCGATCCGATTCGTTTCAGATTATCGGTCCGGAGAATGCCTCGCTGGTGATCGCCACGGAGGACGTTTCCCCGAACGCCTATCACTACAACCTGTATAGCGCGCTGAGCAGCCTCGCCTGGGAAGTGGCTCCATCGGATGTCCGCCAAGCCTGGGCAAAGTCGATCAAAGAGGAACTGAAGCGTGGGGTTCATGGGGAGATCGATGAGATTTCCTGGCAGCGCAAGAATGAGGTGCTGTCGAAACAGAGCCAGCCGTTGA
>JADYZL010000316.1 GCA_020853155.1 Bryobacterales bacterium | reverse complement strand
CGTCCAACGCGCTCTTCTCCAGGGACGCGCTAATCCCCATGTTCACCACGATCTTCTGCATCCGGGGAATCTGGTGGACGTTCTTATACTGGCGCTTTTCCTTCAGCGCCGGAACGACCTCGTTGATGTACTTTTCGTAAAGTCTGGCTTTCATTTCGCTTCGCTCCGGATTTTGCCGGCGCTAAATTATTCTCGGTTAATCAGGCCTTCGCTTCCGGCTTGTTTCCGCGCCGTGCCTGGCGCGCCTCGAAAACGTCAGCCTTCATCACGTTCGACAGGTGAATCGAGCCCTCCCGGTTCAGAATGGTTCCGTTGGGATACTGCTGGGTCTTGCGCATGTGCTTCTTCGTCATGCGAACTCCCTCCACCAGCACACGCTCCTTCTTGCCATCCACGGCAATCACCCGGCCCCGTTTCCCCTTGTCCGCGCCAGCAATGACCACCACCTCGTCGTTCTTCTTTACGTGAAAGCTATGCATAATCTCTCGCTCAGATGACTTCCGGCGCCAGCGACACGATCTTCATGAACTTCTTGTCGCGCAATTCCCGCGCCACCGGCCCAAAAATGCGCGTCCCGCGCGGATTCATTTCCTTGTCGATGATCACAATCGCATTGCGGTCGAACCGCAAATACGACCCGTCACTGCGGCGGATGGCCTGCCGCGTTCGCACCACCACCGCGTCCACCACTTCCCCCTTCTTCACCGTCCCGTCCGGGGCGGCTTCCTTGATGTGCGCCTTGATGATGTCCCCCACCCCAGCGTAAACCTGGTTGCGGCCCAGGACGCCGATCGCCGCTGCCCGCTTCGCGCCGGTATTGTCGGCCACGTCTAAAATCGAACGTATCTGTAGCATATGTTTGCCTCTCTATGCCGCCACCGGCGTCACTCCCGAAGCCTTCTCCACGACTTCGACCAACCGCCAGCGCTTGGTCTTGGAAAGCGGCCGGGTCTCCTCAATTCTCACCCGGTCACCGACCTTCGCTTCGCTCTTTTCGTCGTGCGCGTAAAACTTCTTGTAGCCCGTCACCACCTTCTTGAAGCGGGGGTGCGGAAACCGGCGCTCGACGCGCACGATGATCGTTCTGGCCATCTTGTTCGAGATGACTTCCCCGACACGTTCCTTGCGGTTACCGCGCGTGGCGGCGGGTGCGGGCGCGGCTGTGGTTGTAGTCTCGGCCATAGAAATTCGTTAAGCGGCTTTCGTCTTGTTGCGGAGTTGGGAAATCCGGGTTTCCAGCCGCGCGATGTCGCGGCGCAGCGTGCGCAGGCGCGCCGGCTTCTCGAGTTGGGCGCTGGCCTGCTGCAGCCGGAGATTGAAAATCTCCTGGCGCCAATTCCGGCTATCCACCATCAACTCTGCTGCGGTCTTCTCCTGGATTTCTTTGCGTTGATTCTTCTTCATAGCCGTTCCTTCTAGCCCATCCGGTGCCGGGAGATAAACTTGGTTTTGATGGGCAGCTTCGTCGCCGCCAGGCGCATCGACTCGCGGGCCACCGCTTCCGTCACGCCATCCAGCTCAAAAATGACGTTCGCCGGACGAATCACTGCCACCCACGATTCCAGCGGGCCCTTGCCTTTGCCCATTCGCGTTTCCAGCGGCTTCTTCGTAAACGACTTCTGCGGAAAAACCCGGATCCACATCTTCCCGTGCCGCTTCATGTTGCGCGCAATCGCCACGCGGCACGCCTCGATTTGCTTGGGATCCAGCCAGCAGCGTTCCAGTGCCATCAGGCCATACTCGCCAAACGCCACCGTGTTGCCCCGCGTCGCCAATCCGGCGCGGTTGCCGCGGTGCATCTTGCGGTACTTCACTCTCTCGGGCATCAAAGGCATATCTAAAGCTCTTTCTATCTTGCCGGACCGGGTTCCCCTGGCGCCGGCGGGCTAATGGTTCAGGTAGCGGCGGCCGCCTCCACTGGCGCGGCTCCCGGGGCGGGCGCCGCCGGCGTTACCGGCGATTGCAGCGCCTGCGGGCGCATACCACGTTCGGCCTGCCCCTTGTCACGACCACCGCTCTCACCTTTGCAAATCCAGCACTTGATCCCCAGCTTCCCATACACGGTGTTCGCCTCGGCAAAACCGTAATTGATATCCGCACGCAGCGTGTGCAGCGGAACTCGGCCCCAGTGATACTGCTCCACTCTCGCCAGTTCCGCGCCCCCCAGGCGGCCGGCACAACGTATCTTGATCCCCTCGGCGCCAAAGTCCTTGGCCGTCTGCAGCGCTTTCTTCATCGCGCGCCGGAACGACACCCGCCGCTCGAGTTGCAGAGCCACGTTTTCCGCTACTAACTGGGCCTCGATTTCCGGCTGCTTGACCTCGACGATGTCGACGTAAATCTCTTTCCCGGTCATGCGGCTCAGCTCTTCCTTCAGCTTGTCGATTTCCGCCCCCTTGCGGCCAATGACAATGCCCGGACGCGCGGTGAGGATCGTAATCCGGCACCGGTTGGCCGCGCGCTCGATGAGGATGCCGGGAACACTCGCCGACTCCAGGCGCTTCTTCAGCAACTCGCGGATTTCCCGGTCTTCCGTCAGGAGCTTCCCAAATTCCTTCTTGCCGGCGAACCATTTGGAACGCCAATTGTGGTTGACCGCAATGCGGAGACCAACTGGATTTGTTTTCTGACCCATACTTATTCGTCGGAAAGGGTGATCTTAATGTGGCAGTTGCGCTTGATGATCGGGCCCGCGGAACCCCGCGCCTTCGGCGTGAAACGCCGGAAGCTTGTTGCCGTCTGCGCCACGGCCTCCTTCACCACCAGCACGTCCGTCTTCAAGCTCTTGTACTCCTGCTTGTGCTCCTTCAAATCCTCCGCGTTCGCCATCGCCGATTTCAGCGTTTTGGCCACAAATCGCGCCCCCTTGCGCGGAACCACAGCCAGCACAGCCGCCGCCTGCGCCGCCGGCAGGCCTTGAATTTGCCTCACAACCTCGCGCATCTTCTGCGCGG
>JADYZL010000315.1 GCA_020853155.1 Bryobacterales bacterium | reverse complement strand
CTTCGGAAATGGCTTCGTTTTTCATTGTAACCGCTTATTTGCCGGATTCTCAGGCTGTCGGAATTCGGCCCCGCGACCCCACCCTGGAAATCGCGGACAAGCCCGGCGTTCTCCGCAACTCCGCCGAGTCTTTCAGATATTACTCTCTGAATTCGGTACAATTTGGATATCTTCTTGCGCGTTCTTGGAACAGGTCCGCGATGAATCGATTGTCCGCCGTTTTCTCTCTATTCTTTTCACTGAGCGTTCTTTCGCTTTCGCTGCATCTTCCCGCATTCGGACAAGCTTCCGGGAACCCGGCCGGCGGCCAGCTTGTAGGGACCATTGTGGGCGAACCCGATACCGGCCCTATCGGCGGGCCCAGAACCGACGCTCGATTCATGACCGTCGCCGACTTCGGATTCCTGCCCAACGGCGACATGCTTATCGCCGATAGCGGCCAGGACCGTATATTTCGCATTGGGCCCGACGGCATCGTCAGGCTCTTCGCGGGGAACGGACGTCGCGCGAGTTTTGACGAGAATGTTCAGGCGGTGGAGACGCCGTTCCCGGGAGCGGGGTACCTTGCCGTTGACGGCGCGGGCAACGCGTTCGTGACCGTCGCGGAACTTTCGGCCTATAGACAGGCCAACTATATCCGCCGTATTGCGCCGGGTGGCACGGCCACCACCGTTGCCGGGAACGGCGAGAAAGGATGCCCGCAAGAGGGCGCCGCCGCCACGCATTCCCCACTCGGAGTGATCACAGCCATGGCTGCCTCCGCGGATGGCACAGTCTACTTCACGATCTATGACTGTGTGTACCTTTATCGCCTCGATCCCGATGGGTTCATCCGCGTGGCGGCGGGCTCTCCCGATGGCTACCCCTATGGGTGGCCACTCCCACAGGCTGCCGCGCCAGCCAATGATATGCAGATTGTGAGCGTGCGTGCTCTGTTCGTCGACAACGCGAACCAGCCAGCCGTGGGTTTTGCGGATCGGATCGTCGCAATCAATCGCGATGGGGTGGCGATGCGAATCGCGGGGTCGGCCGACGCGATGGAGAGCATCCGGCAGGGCGACGTAAATAAAGTCTGGTTTGGGGATTTGATCTCCGCGGCCTCCATCTCCGACGGGAGCATCGCAGTCGGGTTCGATGGCAGGAACTCGCTGCGGCAAACTGGCGCTGAAATTGGAATCATCAGTCTGGACGGCACGTATCGAATTCTCGCTTCGCGGGACGGTTTCGCGGGCACGCAGGCCCTCTACTTCAACTCCGCACCGCTGATCCCAACCCGTGTTCGCGTGGACCCACAAGGCAACCTGTACTTTCTGGATTCGATTTCCGGGTTGATCTTCCACCTCCCCGCGACAGGCGCTCCCGTGATTCACGTTGGCGCCTCGGCTAGGCCGCCCGAGTATTCCCTTACCGCCGTGCCTCCAGTGTTTCGCGGCTTCATCCAGGCCGGACCTGCCGCCGATGCGCAGGGGAATCTCTATTTCGCCGCTGCCAACAAGCTGTTTCGCATGGCCCCCGGCGGGGCGATCACTCATATCGCGGGAAGCGGCGCATCCACCGGTTCGCCGGACGGCACCCCTCCGCTCGAAGCGAATCTCTCATTCTCCGGCCACTTGGGAATCGATGGACAAGCGAATCTCTATTGGTGGGACGGCAGGGAACTCTTTCGCCGCCTCAGCCCGCAAGGCGCGTTGACGACCGCTCTAGGCGGTGGCGCCGGCTTCGGGTTCGTCGAGGGTCAGCGTGCAACCGATCTCGGCTTCCAACACAACCGGCCGACCTTGATCGGTGTCTCCAGCATTGGCGAGGTCTTTTACTGGTGGCCGAAAAATTCCCAGAACCCCAACCCATCCATTTGGAAGGTAGGCGTCGATGGCATCCTAACCCGAATCGCCGGCGCCAGTTCCATTGCCGGCTTGCCCACGGACGGCGCACCGGCGCGGAATGTTTACCTGTACGGGGACTACTCCTTCAGTGTTTCCCCGGACGGTTCGGTCTATTTCGCTCCCCGACTTGGAGCCCGCCTGCCGATTTACCGCATCGACCCTCAAGGAATTCTCCATGTTGTGGCGGGCGGCGACAACCACGCCACCGTTAGCGACGGCGAACCCACCGCTGGCGCTTCCTCCTGGGTAGCCAGCACGTTTCGCGCCGAAAGCGATAGCCGGCTGCTGCTGAGCGCGAGCATTCTCGGACACCTGGCGCGGTACAACGCGGGGGCGAACGTCGAGATTCTTCGGGACGCCGACGCGGGCTATGCGCGGCGGGACGGCGGCTTCCTGAAAGACGACCGCTGGCTGCAAGCCACGCAATTCACCATGCTCCCGGACGGGGGATTTGCATGGGTCGAGACCCATCGCGAATCCAGAGTGCTGCGCCGCAGCTTCCCCATCCCCGCCGTTTGCAAGGGCCAGTACTCTCCAGGACTGACGGAGCATACGGCCGGAGGGGCCGGTGGCCGTCTCACGCTTCCCCTAGCCACGGGCGCCTCCTGCCCCTGGACGGCGGGAGTTTCCTCAAACTGGCTGGAAATCACCGGCCCCCGCTTCGGCATGGGCCCCGTGAATCTGGAAGTGCGCTATAAGCCCAATCCTTCGCCGCTTCCGCGGACGGCTTCCGTATGGATCGCCGGGAGCGAAGTGCTCATCCGCCAGCAACCCAGCCCGGCCCAGGATCTGCTTTACGTCACGCCTTCGTCCGCGGAGATCCCGGCGGGCGGTGGCAGCGTGGAAGTGAGCGTCATCGCTTCTCCCGCGCTGCCGTGGGCGGTCGCGCTGCCTTCGCAGGTTCCCGTTCAGGTTGAAGGAAATTCCGCCGGGGTCGGCAGCGCCACGTTCCGCCTTCGCATGGAGCCCTTGCCTGCCGGGGTGGCGGAGCGCACTGCGAGGGTGGGTGTGAATGCCCGCACCATTCTGCTGCGGCAGCGGGCGGCGTTGCAGCCCGTGCCCGTCACCATTCGTTCCACATCGGCCAACGACACGGCCACCGTCGATCTCATCGAACGGCCCCTGCCCTACACGGCACACTGGCTACCGGGCACGAACCATCACGTTCGGTTCGCCGCTTACCGCAAGGTGACGGAGCGAACTGTGAGCCAATTGACGAAGCTCGGGGGTGCGCCCGGTATTTCCGCTATCGCGCTCCGCACGCCCGCACTTGCCAGTTCGCTGATGGCCGAATACCGTACGCTCCATTTCACCGAGATCCGGTACGAAACGGGAGTCAGGCCAGCCGTCTTCGAGTTCGTGTTTGAATATCTGGGAGAACCCGTTCCCGAGGAGTTTCGTCCAACGAGTCCGGATGACACATTCCAGTGGGCGTGGTTCCCGGCCGGATCCACGGTGGGAGTGCTCGCAACCGAAGGGAATGGGTACGTATTCAACGGGTTCAGTGGCGCGCTCCAGGGCATGACGAACCCGGCCCTGCTTCACGTCACGGCCCCGGTGGCGGTCACGGTGAAGAGGAAAGGAGCGAACACGCCTGCATCTCCGTATCTTCTTTCTCCGTTTGCGCCGTTTCGCTTCTACGGGGAGAGCCGCGCCGCGAACCCCTGGCCCGTTGCGGTAACCGGGACTTCGGAACCCGCGCCGGAACCAACCCTCTTTCTCAGTCGCGGCATTCGCGTTGGCGAACCGGATTGGATCTCCATCCGGCGCCCCAACGCGGCGCCCCCGTTCACCTTGGAATACCAAGTGCTCCCGGACGCCGCCGCCACCGTGATCACGCCCGACTCGTCATTCCGGCGCGCCACGCTCTACTTCCACCGGCCGGGCTACACCACCGCATTCCACGCCATTGAGGCAACCCTGGATCGAAGCGCCTCCAACAGCTTCCCCTGGGTCGGCGCAATCACGGACGCGGGCGGGTTCCGGCAGTTTCCCGAACCCATCAATACAACGCTGCCGGCATTTGCGCCGGGAATGATCGTCAGCCTTTTCGGGTCGGATTTCGCTACCGGTACAGCTTCCGCAACCTCCCTCCCATTACCGATGGAGCTTGCCGGAACCCGTGTGGAACTGCAAGCACATGCCGTCGCCAGTCCGGTAATCGCACCGCTGTTCTACGTCTCTCCGACACAAATCAATTTCCAGATCCCGCCGGACGCCACGCCAGGCCCAAGATCCATCCGCGTGATCCGGGGCAACACAGAGTCAACGGGGATGGGACGCATAGTCATCGCATCCCGCTCCCCCTCCCTCTTCTCCGCGGACTCTTCCGGCAACGGAGCGGCGGCGGGTTCGTTCGTCCGTGTACTGCCGGACCAAACGCAACAGCGCGGCGAGCTTTCCCGATGCCTTAGCGGCCAGTGCACCGTGAACCGCGTTGCATTCGGAGGCGCACAGAATCAGCTCTTCCTGGAGATTTACGGGACCGGCTTCCATGATCCCGGCCTTCCCGGCAACCTCCGCGTCTATCTCGGCGGACGCGAAGTGCCGGTGGAGTTCGCCGGGCCGCACGCCAAGTTCGTTGGGCTTGATCAGCTCAACATCAAGGTCCCTTCCGATGTGCAGCGGAATGCAGATTTGGACCTCTATCTCTGGGTCCGGAATGGCGACGGGCCCTGGATGGCGTCCAATCGCCTGACGGTTCGCTTCGAGTAGAGAGGGCCGCGGGCGTGCCGGTTCGCGGATGCCGGCCGGCATGCCCGCTGACGGTGCGCCCGCCCGCAGCATGACGCCTCGCGCGAAGAATTGCGATAATTGCCCTTTAGCCGCCTGATTCCTCGTCAGGCTCCGGCGTAAGACGATTTCATGAGTGCATCAATTTCAAAACCTACCGTAAAACCCGCCAATCCCTGCTTTTCCTCCGGGCCCTGCGCGAAGCG
>JADYZL010000314.1 GCA_020853155.1 Bryobacterales bacterium | reverse complement strand
GGATGCCTCGGCGCTCGCCACGGGGGACCTCTCCCGCTACGATTCGATCTGGCTCGGCATTCGCGCGTACGCGGTCCGCAAGGATCTGCTCACGTACAACGCGCGGTTGCTCGAATACGCGAAGAACGGCGGCGCGCTGGTGGTGCAGTACAACACGCCGGAATTCGACCATAACTACGGACCATACCCTTACCAGATGACACGGCGTCCCGAGGAAGTGAGCGAAGAAGATTCGCCAACCGTCATCCTCGCGCCGGAAGCCCCGGTCTTTCAATGGCCGAACCGCATCACGCTCGACGATTTCTCCGGCTGGGTGGAGCAGCGCGGTTCGAAGCACCTGGTCACGTGGGCGCCTGAGTATCAGCCCCTCGTGGAGATGCATGACCGCGGGCAAGCTCCGCAGCGGGGCATCTGGTTGCAGGCGAAATACGGCAAGGGCCTGTACGTCTATTGCTCACTCGCCTGGTACCGCCAATTGCCGTTCGCCGTGCCGGGCGCGGCCCGCATCGTCGCGAATCTCGCCTCGCTCGGCGCGAAGGACGCACCCTGGCGGAAGTGATGCGCCGCGTGCTCCGCGACGATCAGTTGTAGCGTTGACGGTTGCGCTTCCTGCGGAACTCGGCGGGGTCGATTTCGGGAGTCTCCTCCTCGAAAACCTCGGCGCCGCGCCGCTCCTCGCCCCGGAAGCCTAACTCCTCATCCCGGCTGATCCGCCGCAGCGCATATAGCCCTTCCAATAGAAACTCGCCGGCGGAGGCGCGAAGCGCATCCGGTTCACTCTCGCCAAGACCTAAACGGCGTGTCTTCTCGAGCAGGCCGTCCACTTTGGCAAGCTGCGCCAGCAGCAAGGGGGAAGGCATCCGGTCCTCCACTTTCACGCTGCCGCCCGCATCGAACCACTTCACGGCCGCACTGAGGTTGCTATCCCCGAGATACTTCTTGTACACACGCCCGATGGCATTGCGGATGATCTCCCGCGCCACGATGTCGCCGCCCTTCAGTTCCCCTTCGTACTCGAGTTCCACCTTACCGGTAATGGCGGGAAGCGCCGCGTAGATATCGCTTACGCGCGGCGCCGCCACTCCTTCTCCGCTTTCGATGGCGCGCCGCTCCGCGTTGGAAATCACGTTCTCGAGCGCCGTGATGGCGAGGCGCTGGCTCACCCCGGATCGCTTATCCACGCGCCGGTCCTCGCGCGCGACGAAGGCAATCTGCTCCACGGTTTCCACGATGTAATCCGGAAGGCGCAGTTCCACGCCGCCGGGCCGCTGCCTCCATGCTTCCTGCAGCGTGATGGCGACGCCCTGCTCCACCGTGAGCGGGTAATGTGTGCGGATCTCGCTGCCGATGCGGTCTTTGAGCGGGGTGATGATCTTCCCGCGGGCCGTGTAATCTTCCGGATTCGCCGTGAATACGAGCAGGACGTCGAGCGGCATGCGGACGGGGTAACCTTTGATCTGGACGTCGCCCTCCTGCATGATGTTGAACAAACTCACCTGAATACGTCCGGCCAGGTCCGGAAGCTCGTTCAGCGCGAAGATGGCGCGGTTTGCCCTCGGAACAAGGCCATAGTGAATCGTAAGTTCGTCGGAGAGATTCGCTCCCTGCCGCGCGGCCTTGATAGGGTCGATATCGCCGATCATGTCGGCCACCGTGACATCCGGCGTCGCGAGCTTCTCCACATAGCGATGCTCGGGAGTGAGCCACGCAATCGGCGTCTCCTCGCCTTGTTCCTCGATCGCCGTGCGGCCGTAGCGGCTGATCGGCTGGTAGGGGTTGTCGCGCACCTCGCTCCCCGCGATATACGGAATGGCGGGGTCGAGCAAGGTGGTGAGCATGCGAATCAGTTTGGTTTTCGCCTGCCCGCGCAAGCCCAGCAGAATGAAATTGTGTCGCGAGAGGAGCGCATTCACAATCTGCGGGATCACCGTGTCGTCGTATCCATGAACCCCCTCGAAGAGCCGTTCGCCGGAGCGCAGCTTCCGGATGAGATTGCCGCGAATCTCCTCCTTGATGCCGCGCGCGCCGATGCGCTCTTCGGTGAAGCGTTCATCGCGCCGCAGCGCTCCCAGCGTATGCGGTAAATCCCAGGTTCCCATCGCCCGTCCCCCTCTTCGATTCTCCGTGGCCCTATTCGATGGACCCATCCGGGGAAGTACCCGTTTCGTTCGTGTCCGTTCCCTTGCTCATCCTGCCCGGCGAATACCTGGCCGCGGATGCGCCTCCCAGCGATACGGACGAACGCGTTTCTTCCATTGTGCATCCGTTGGCGTTGCCGCCGCCGTTTGCTACCATTGCGGAGAAACGCGAGGCAGATCTTCCGGAACCATGGCAAATTTTGAACGGCTCTGGCCCAAGCTGCAGCAACTCGGGCTGAACGCCTATGAAGCGCGCACCTATCTGGTGTTGCTGGGCCATCCGCGCTTTAAGGCAATGGAAGCGGCTGCGCACGCCGCCGTGCCCCGCCAGAAGATCTACGAGGTGCTCGATAGCCTGCTCGAGAAAGGCTTTGCCGAGGTGCTTCAAGAGAAAACCAAGTCGTTTTCCGCCGTGGAGCCATCCATCGCCATTCCCGCGTACCTCGCTCGGAAAGAACGGGATTTCGCGGAGCAATTACGGGAATCCCGAAGCCGGGCTTCGCTCGTGATTCAAGACCTGGAGGAACTTTGCGGGAGCGGCATCGCGGAGCGCGGCAATCTCGATTACGTGCGGCTCTTCAATGAAACCGCCCAGACCGCGATGCATTTCCGCTCCATGCTCGAACGGGCGCAGGGCGAGTATGTCGAGTTTGCGCGCCCGCCCTACGCGGTGGATCCGCTCGATGAGCAACTGGTGAAAGATGCCTGCGCGCGCGGTGTCCGCATCCGGTTGCTCATGGAAGAGCATCACGAGATCAGTGAAGGGTACCGGGAGCGCCTCTGCGAGTATGCCGCGGCGGGGGTGGAAATTCGCCAGGTTCCGGAATTGCCGATGAAATTGGCGCTCTTTGACGGGACTCGCGGCATTCTCGCCCTGCTTGATCCGCTCATCACCAAACAAAGCTGGACCTCGGTCTGGTTTGACCACCGTGGCTTTGGCTCCGCCATGGCCGAACTCTTCGATTCCCGCTGGAGCGCGGCGAAGGCCGGATCTGCCATCACCAACGGGCAAGAGTAGAGCGTGCCTTCCAGGGAGGGCGACTCCCGATTCGGCGGCCTCAGGCGCCGCGCTTGAGGCGCCAGTCTTTGAACTCGCCAAAGAGTTCGAAATCGGTTTGGACGCTTGCCAGCGTCTCGCCGCTTTGAATCACGTTGGCGGCATCGAGTTGACCGTTCTTGGCGCTGAGCCGAAGGTACTCCGCACGCGCCGGATCAATGCCCATAATGCGGCAGCAGGTGGCATCGAGCGCCACCATATCCCGGCTCCCGGCGATCACCCCCGCGAACTTGCCCGTGCCCTGGATGGGGCCGTTGCCCTCCATGCCGACGATGCCATCCACAAGCCCGAAGTGCTTGGGAAAGACATTGTGAAGATCCGCGATGCATTCGGGAATGCCGGCCCAATGCAGAACATTCTTCGGCCAGCCGTAGATACTGCCCGGAACCGTGCCGAAGAAATTCTTCATGCTCAATGTGGCCCCCGCCCAATGGTGCGTCTTCATCTTGGCGAGAGAAACGATGAGGTCCGCCCCCAGAAGGGTCTGGGGCAGGTAGAGTTCGGTCAGCTTGGAGTGAGGGTTGCGGAGCGCAATCCGTTCGACGGCATCGAAGTTGAGGTCGCGGAAGCGGTCTTCAAAACCGGGGATGGTGGAGAAATACCCCGCCGCATCGGCGAGATCGAGCGAGTCCCGCCGGTGCCCGGGACCCTCGGCAATGCGGACGCTCGCCGCCCCCAGCGCGCGAAACCCTTCGAGCGCCGCGTGGACGAAAAGCGGATTCGTGTTGATGGGGCGCGTGGGGTCAAATTCCACCAGATTCGGCTTCAGAACAACGTGCTTGTCCTTCACGTTCAGCTTCTGATCCTCAAGCAATCGGCGGACCGTGGCGTAGACATCCTGGTTGTACGCGGCGCTCTTCAGCACCGTTACGCGCGACTTCTCAGAGGGCGCGCCGGCCTGCCCGCAACCAGTCGCGGTTCCCGCCGCGACGGCCCCGGCGGCCACCGCGCCCGCCAGCCATTCGCGTCTTCCGATGCCGTGCTTCCTCATTGGCATTCCCTCAGGCCTTGAATACATTGGTTCCACCGATGGCTTTCAGCGCGAGAACGCGCAGGGCGTAATCCAGACAGTTCCGGCACTGTATCGCCTCTTCTTCGCCGGCGTCCGCCGCTTCGCCGAAAGCGCTCAAGCCCAGTTGCAGCCAACTCACTCCGTTCGCATGCGGCTTCCCCGCCAGCATCCGGTGGGCGAGCGAGGTCGAGTGGGAGAGCGTCCCGGTGGGCGTGCCCTGCAATCCGAACAGGGCCATGCCGGTGGTTTCCGGATAGGAGAGAGCGCCAATTCCAAGGGCGATGGGGGCGCCGTAGTTCCAGCCGCCATCGGCGCAGCGCCGGTCAAGCAGCATCTTTCGCGCCTCGTCAAAGCGCTCGCCGATGCGCGTCCGCAGATCGGGAAAGAGATCCGGCGTCTGTGCGCGCAGCATCGCCAGCGTTCCGAGGACGGTCGGTTCCAGCCACGCGGTCGTGCCCACGGCCCAGGGCCAGCCCTGGTGGACTTGAGGATACTCGGTCTTGGTTCCCAGAAGGTTGTGGATGACGTGGCGCCAGCGCGCGGTCTCCCCGCCCGTAATTCCCAGCAGCCACTCCACGGCTTTCCTTTGCGTTTCCGTGCGTTGATACGCGCCCATCGTGATGGAGATGAGCCCGGTCACCCAGTTGCTCGTGAGGATCGAGGGTTGGGGCGCGAAGCCTCCATCTTCCCGTTCGAGCGACGCCAGCCAATCGAGGCTTTGGGCGATCTTTCCATCCACCGGGTGGCCCGCCGCCTTCAGTGCCAGCAGGGCGTAGCACGTGCATTCCGCCTGGCCGGGGCCGCCGGAGCGGTAAGCGAAACTACCGTCACTCCGCCGCAAAGCGAGCATCGGTTCCAGCCGGCGCTGCACGGGATCGCGAGGGGATTCCACGGCCATTCTTCTATGGATGATACCGGATCAAACGCAAACAGGACACTCCGGGGAACTCCCGAAATGTCCTGCTTGCTAGACCTGATAGTACTGTTTCGCCGTTTATGCGAGGTCGAATTTCTCCTGGTGGAGTAGCGGATCGCTGGTGACGATCACGGGCGCCTTGAGGATCTCTTCCAGTTCTTCGAGGTAGTTGTTGGTGTGGGACTTCAGCACTTTCCCCACTTCCGGATTCACGCGCAGGGAGACCTCGCCCTCCACCGCCGAGGCGATCTTCTGGGCTTCGGTGAGGATCTCGCCGATCACCGTCTGCACATTCTTGATATAGCCGCTGCCTTCGCAATAAGGGCAGGGCTGGCAGAGCGTCCGCTCCAGGCTTTGCTTTACCCGCTTGCGCGTGATGGCGACGAGGCCGAAATCGTTGAACTGCAGAATCTTGTACGGCGCGCGGTCTTCCTTCATCTCCTCGTCGAGAGCCTGCATCACCTTCTGGCGGTTGCGGCGCTCGTCCATGTCGATGAAGTCCACCACGATGATGCCGCCAAGATCGCGCAGCCGGATCTGCCGCACGGCTTCCTTCACGGCTTCGAGATTCGTCTTGACGATGGTGTCTTCAAGACGATTCGACTTGCCGACAAACTTGCCGGTGTTCACATCGATGGCCACCAGCGCTTCGGTCTGGTTGATCACGATATAGCCGCCGGATTTCAACCATACCTTCGGCTTCAGCGCCTTTTCGAGTTCCGTCGTGACGTTGAAGGTGTCGAAGATGGGCGCCGGTTTCGTGTAAAGCCGGACGCGCGAAACCAGGCTGGGCTGGAAGCTCTGCACAAAGCGCAGAATTCGCTCGTACAATTCCTCGTTATCCACCCAGATAGTCTTGAACTCCTCGGTGAGTTGATCGCGCAGCACGCGCTGCACGATGTCGAGGTCGTGGTGGACGAGCGCCGGAGGGTTCTTCCGGTCCGCCTTCGCCTTGATCTCCTGCCACAGCGTGTTGAGAAACTCCATGTCGGCATGGATTTCCGCTTCGGAACGGCCCTCGGCGGCAGTGCGGCAAATGAATCCGCCCGGCATGCCTTCGCGCCCGCTCTGGAGGATCTTGCGCAGGCGCAGCCGCTCCTGGTCGGTCCCCACTTTCCGGGAGACGCCGACGTGCTCCACCGTGGGCATGTAGACCACGTAACGGCCCGGCAGCGCAATGTGCGACGTAATGCGCGCGCCCTTCTGGCCAAGCGGCTCCTTCGCAATCTGGACCAGTACTTCCTGGCCCTCCTTCAGAACCTCGCTGATGAGCGTCGCCGGGGACGAGTTCTTCCCGCGGAAGCGATCGGAGCGGCTCTCCGCATCGGACTTTCCATCCCGGTCGGAGCGCCCATTCCGGTCTGGACGGCCGTCGCGTCCACCGCGATCTCCACGGTCGCCCCGGCCTGCGGAGCGGCTATCGCGATCGTCCCTGCCCGCCGAGCGGCTTTCACGATCATGCCGTGCGTCTCGCCCGATGGAGGGTTGACGTTCCGGGCGTGCGGAAATCTCGGTGCTTCCCTCGGCTTGGGAAACCTCCCCGGCTCCCGCGCTATGTTCGGAGCCGTGGGCAGCGGTTCCGGCGGGGCGGTCGGAACGATCCCGCCGTCTCTCGTCCCGCTTCTCGATCATTCGTAAACGGCGGCGGTCCCGACGGGAAAGCCGCTGGTGGCCATCCGCTCCGGTTGAAGCCTCGTGGGAGTCTCCTC
>JADYZL010000313.1 GCA_020853155.1 Bryobacterales bacterium | reverse complement strand
CCGGACTTTTGGAACAACCCGGAAGAGAGCCAGCGCGTGCTTCGCGCGCGCAAGCGCCTCGAAGAGGGTATCTCGCAGGAAGAACAGATTGCCCGCCTCACCGGCGACCTCGACGCCTTCTTCGAGCTTGCCAGGGAGGGGGAAGCGGTCGAGGAAGAACTCGCGACGGAACTGAGCAGTTACCGTTCCATCATCGGCCGGATGGAAACGGCGATGCTGCTTTCTGGCGAGAACGACCACCGGAGCGCGATCGTCACCATTCACCCTGGAGCGGGCGGCACGGAAAGCCAGGATTGGGCGGAGATGCTGCTGCGCATGTATCTTCGCTGGACAGAGCGCGAGGGGTTCAAAGCCGTCATCACGGACCGCCAGGATGGCGACGGAGCGGGCATCAAGAGCGCCACGTTCGAAGTGAATGGGGACTACGCCTACGGCATGCTGCAGAGCGAAGTGGGCGTGCATCGCCTGGTGCGCATCTCGCCCTTTGATTCGAACGCGCGCCGCCACACTTCCTTCGCCAGCGTTTTCGTCTATCCGGAAATCGACGACACCATCAACATCGAAGTGAAGCCGGACGACTTGCGCGTGGACACGTTTCGCGCGGGTGGCGCGGGCGGACAGCACGTGAACCGGACGGATTCCGCGGTCCGCATGGTCCACCTTCCCACGGGGATTGTGGTGCAGTGCCAAAACGAGCGCAGCCAGCATAAGAATCGCGACATGGCGATGAAGCAGCTCAAGGCGCGGCTCTACGAACTGGAACTCTCCAAGCGGCGCGCGGAGACCGATAAACTGGAGGATTCGAAGGCCGACATCAAGTTCGGCAGCCAGATCCGGAACTACGTGCTGGCTCCGTACCGGCTGGTGAAAGACCTTCGCAGCAAGCTGGGCGTGGGCGATGTGGATAGCGTGCTTGACGGCGACATCGACCCGTTCATCCAGGCCTACCTGGTGTGGAAGAAGACGGGCCGCACCGCGGGCAGCGACGACGGGGCCGATATCGAGTAGATCGCGGGGATCGATCGGGAACTCCAGATGCGGCGATTCTTGCTTGGCAACGAGGGGATAGACGGGGATGTGATTGCCGAGGCCGCGCGTATTCTGCGCGCGGGCGGCCTGGTCGCTTTCCCGACGGAAACCGTGTATGGGCTGGGCGCGAACGCGCTCGACGAGAGCGCCGTTGACCGGATTTACCAAGCCAAGAACCGGCCCGCGGCCTCGCCCCTGATCGTCCATGTGGCCGGGGTCGAGCAGGCCCGGCAATTCGCCGTGCAATGGCCTGCCGCCGCGGATGCGCTTGCCGCCGCATTCTGGCCGGGGCCGCTCACTCTGGTGCTGCCGAAGAGCGCCGCGATCCCGGATCGCGTCACGGCGGGGCTTGCCACGGTGGGGCTACGAGTTCCTTCGCATCCGGTGGCGCGCGCCTTGCTCGAAGCTTGCGACTTCCCGATCGCCGCGCCGAGCGCCAACCTCTTCATGGGGGTTTCTCCCACGGACGCGGCGCACGTCCGAACCTCGCTTGGCGAAGCGGCGGACCTGATCCTCGAGGGCGGCCCAAGCGAAGTTGGCCTCGAAAGCACCGTCCTCTCGCTCGTATCGGAGCGGCCCGTCATCCTCCGCCTGGGCATGATCACCCGCCGCCAGATCGAAGCGGTTGCCGGGCCGCTGGATCGCGCGGGCGAGCACGAGGCGCGGGAGGGCGGGACCCATGCTTCCCCCGGAATGCACCCGCGGCACTATAGCCCCCGCGCGGCGCTGCTGATTGCCGGAAGTGGAGATCCGGTTCCCCACGGCCGCGTCGTTCGCCTTTGGTGGAAGGAGGAGCCCGCCGAGGGGCAGGGCATCCAACTCCCCGCCGACCCCGCCGGCTACGCGCGCGAACTCTACCGTGCCCTGCATCTGGCCGACGGGTGCCGGCCGCGGTACATCGTTGTCGAGGCGCCCCCCACCAGTGAGGAGTGGGAAGCGATCTGGGACCGGCTGCGCCGCGCCGCTTCCCGTTGATCGGCGGCGCCCATTGAGCGCGACGCCTTCGCGAGGGGCGCTTTCGATCGCAGATTCTCCCCCCGGCGCCCGGAAATGGAAATAATAGCGGGAGAGCAGAAAGCCGCAGGTTTCCCATGCCCCTTTCGCAGTTAGAGAACTTGTTCCGCCGCATCCCGGCTGTCGATCAGGTCCTTGAGCAATCGCGCGCCCTCGTGAAGCGGTACCCCAGGGAGGTGCTTGTCGAGGAGATTCGCCGCCTGCAGGAGGAATGGCGGGAGCACATCCGGGAGAACGACGCTCTGCCGGAGGAGGAGTTCCAGGCCGGTCTGGAACGGCGGTTCGCCGCGCTGGAGCGGCCTTCCCTGCGGCGAGTGATCAATGCCACGGGTGTGGTGCTGCACACCAATTTGGGGCGCGCGCCCCTCTCCGGCGGGAGTGGAACGCTGGGATACAGCAACCTCGAGTTTGACCTGGCCCAGGGCGAACGCGGCCAGCGCGACGTCCATGCGGCGGATCTGCTCGAACGCCTGCTCGGCACGGCCTCGATCATTCTCAACAACAATGCCGCCGCCACGTATCTCATTCTGCGCGCGTTGGCGGGCGGACGGGAAGTGATCGTATCCCGCGGGGAACTCATCGAGATCGGCGATGGCTTCCGCATTCCGGAGATCATGGCCCAGGCCGGCGTGGTGCTGCGCGAAGTGGGCTCCACCAACCGGACTCATTTGCGCGATTACGAAGAGGCCATCAACGGGAATACGGCGCTCATCGCCCGGGTGCATCCCAGCAACTTCCGGATGGAAGGCTTTACCGGGCGTCCCGCTCTTTCGGAGATTTGCGAGTTGGCGCATGCGCATGGCGTGCCCGTCTATGACGACCTGGGGAGCGGGAACCTCGTCGATCTGCGCGAAGCGGGAATCGACGAACCGCTGGTCTCCCGGAGTCTATCCGACGGCGCGGATATCGTCAGCTTCAGTGGAGACAAGCTGCTGGGCGGGCCGCAGGCGGGCATCGTCAGCGGACGGCCGGACCTGATCATCCGCGTGCGGCGGCATCCGATGTACCGCACCTTCCGCGTTGGAAAACTGGTGCTCGAAGCCATGGAGCACACGCTGCGTTCGCTCTACTTCCGGCGCTACGAGGAAGTGCCGATGCTGCGCATGATTCTGGCGACGCCTGGCGAAGTGGAAGAGCGCGCGAGGGCCTTCGTGGCATCGTCGAACGGCCTCGCGCTGAAGGAGATTGGGCTCACCGTGCGGCGCGGGCAATCGATGATCGGCGGCGGCTCCACGCCAGGGCAGAGCCTAGAAACCGCGCTGCTCGCCTTGCCATGCGTGCATCCGGAGCGCGCCGCGGCATGGCTGCGCGAACCTTGGGAAGACGGCGAAGACCGCGCACCCGTGGTCTGCCGCATTGAAAAGCAGACGCTGCTCTTCGATCTCCGCACGGTGTTTCCCGTCGAAGAGTTGGAGTTGATGGAGGCGCTTCTCGCTCTGCCACGAGAGTGGATTGGGCCGTGCTGAGGATGCCCGCCAAGGGGTGCGGCGCTCGCATCTGCCGCGTGAGCGCTATGCGCACCGCATATCCCGTAGGCACGCGCTACGCGCACTGTATATCCCGTAGGCACGCGCTATGCGCACTGTATATATCCCTCGGGCACGCGCTACGCGCACTGTATTTCCCATAGGCACGCGCTAAGCGCGTGACACGTAACTCTGCTCGGCGGTGTTGACGATGATCTTGTCGCCTTCGTTGATGAAGGGTGGCACCTGCACCACGAGACCGGTTTCCATCTTGGCCGGCTTTTGCACGCTCGAAGCGGTGGCGCTCTTGATGCCCGGTTCCGTTTCCATGACGGTCATCACCACGTTCTGCGGCATTTCCACGCTGATGGGCTTGCCTTCGTGGAACTCGACGGTCACCTTGATGTTCGGGATGAGGAAGTAGATGTTATCGCCGAGATCGTCCTTCGTTAGTTCCACCTGATCGAAGGTCTCGCTGTTCATGAAGGTGAAGGTGTTGCCGCCGTCGTCGTAAAGATACTCCATATCGTGTTGTTCGAGAACGGCGCGATCCACCTGATCGCTCGACGAAAATCGATGCTCAAACATGGAGCCATTGCGCAAATTGCGGAGCTTTACCTGGACGAAAGCGCGGAGGTTGCCGGGGGTCCGGTGCATCACGGTAAAGACGGAGTGCAGATCGTTCTTGAAGATAATCACCATGCCTGGACGCAGGCTATTCGCGGAAATCATTCGTATGGATTCTCCTGAATCGAGTGGGAATGTTTTATTTTAGCAGCGAGGCGCGCCCTGCCGTCCAGCGGGAAATGCACGTTTACGGACGGGTTCCGTCGTAAACCGTCACGCGATAACGGAGCAGAAGCGGCTGGCCGGGCGCGAGCGTGTAGGGTTGGAGGCCTGGGAAATTCGCTCCCACGAATCCATACGGGCGCAGGCACCAACCGGGAGGATGGCGGGGATTCGAGGGGTCTGAGCTTACGCGCAAGCCCGCGCGTTTTCCGCTGAAAAGCGCTTCCATCGCGGCCCATGCGTGAGGAACTTCATTCTCGTTCGCGGTCACCGGACCCTCGGGCGTGAGGATGCGCGTTTCCGTGCGCGGGCCAAAGCGGACGCACAAGCCGCCGTAGCCTTTCGCATCCTCGGGCGAGCCGGCGATCACGACGTCCTTCGTAACCGCATCGAGGCGCACCGCCAGGTCCACGTTGCGCTCATTCTCTCCGGAGCGTGGAACCGCGAGATCCACGGTCTCCCGCACGATCAACCGGTTGCCCACATACCAGCCGTTCTCCACGCGGAGCGAAGCGGCGTTCGCGGATGCGCTTCGCTTGAGGAACTTGTGGAAGCGATGCTCGATGCCGGGCTTGAGCGTCCAGAGGTCGTAGGTCTTGCCTTCAAAGCCGATCGACATCCAGGCCCAGAAGACGCCCCGGTGATGAAAGTGGTCCTTGGGGAAATCGTCGAGCGGGTTCACGCCCGCCGGGGAGAACAGCGGGTAGATGTAGCCTTCCCGGCGGCGGTCTTCGGGCACGCCGGGCATGAGTTGCGGGCCGAAGTTGTAATCGAGCACGTGGCGTCCGTTTTCGATGAGCCGCAGCTTCCCGCCGGGTGCTTCCTTCCACGCGAAACCGTCCGCGGCTCGCAAGGCAACGAGGAGCACGAAACTCACGGCAATCGTGAGAGCGGCAAGCGCGAAGCCGGGAAGCGCGCGCCTCATTCGCCCGTCGCCTGCCCATCGACGATTTTCGATTCGTCCACTTCGACGCCGAGGCCCGGCCCAGTGGGCACGAGGGCAGCGCCGTCCTTGATCTCGATGGGCGTCTTCAGCACGCTGCCTTTCAGGAATTGCTTTCCGTTGAGGGCGGCGGGGAATTTCAGGCCGTAGGCGGCGAAGAGCTGCAAGGAAGCCGCGAGGGAGACGTCGGGGTCCGTGAGGCCGCTGCCGAGGAACAGCAGGCCCGCGTCTTCGAGCATCTCCACCTGTTTGCGTGCGTCCCAGAGGCCCGCTGTGCGGGCGGGTTTCATGGCGACACCGTCGAGCACATCCAGGCGGATAAACTCCATCAGGTCGGAGGCGGAGACCACGCCTTCATCCATCAGAATCGGCAGCGCGCCTTGCCGCTTCAAATCGCGAAAGGCGCTGAAGCGGTTGGAGGCCACGGGCTGCTCCAGCACGTCCACGCCCGCATCGGCCAGTTTTGGAGTGACGGCCAATGCCGTAGCGGGGTCATACCCACCATTTGCGTCGGCCCATAAGAAGCAATCTGGGGCGAGCTTGCGCACCGCGCGCGCGAGTTCCACGTCGAAGCGCGGGTCCGGAGCGACTTTCAGATTGAAGTGCTTGTACCCGAGAGCCTTCCCCTCGGCTACGAGCGGTTCCACTTCCTTAATCTCGCGGACATTGACGGTCCAGCTCAGGGGGATTTTTTCCAGCGGCTTCCGCCCCCACAGTTCGGGGAGGCTGCGCCCAGCCAGCTTGCCGGCGAGGTCGTAGAGCGCGAGATCGATTCCCGCTTTCGCGATGGGCGCTCCCGTCGAGAAGGAGGGAGCCAGCGCCTTGTTCATCTTGAGATGCGCGCCCTGCACGTCGAGCGGGTTTGCGCCAATCAACGGAGGCGCAAGATATTCGCGGATGCCCGTCAAAACGGATTCCGGCGTCTCGTAACTCCATGCCGGGCTTGGGACGCTCTGTCCCCAGCCGACGAGGCCGTCTTCGAGCACAATCTTCACCAGGATGGTGGGACGCTCCGGCTTGGGGAAAAACCGGAAATAATGCGTCACCGGATACTTCAGCGGGATGGCTTCAATGCGGCGGATCGGCGCGACGTGCGCAGCCGCATGCGCGCGGTTCGCCAGACCCATGCCAGCCATGGAGGCGAGGCTCATCGAAAGCATTGTCCTGCGGTGGATCATGGCGCCGTTCTCTCTTTCGCGTTGCGCTCGCGCAAGGTCTTGCATTCCTCCGCCGAGCCGATGTTCTGGCGCCCAATTTACCACA
Organism: Bryobacterales bacterium; assembly: GCA_020853155.1. Taxonomy (GTDB): domain Bacteria; phylum Acidobacteriota; class Terriglobia; order Bryobacterales; family Bryobacteraceae; genus JACTMJ01. The sequence goes on along the minus strand of JADYZL010000313.1, from coordinate 1,171 downwards.
GAGGAAGGAATCGTCCGGATTACCCTCTGGACGTGGGAGCCGCGCCGTTGTACGATGCGTTCGACTGGCAAAATCAAAAGTGCATCTTCGAGCCGGCCGCGGAAACTTCCCCGGTGGGAGTTTGCGACCTCGGAGAGCGGGAATTCACGCGTATTTGTGCATGCAACCGTTCCCTTGGCTCTGGAGTGTGCGAGGGGAACGAATGGAACCGGGAAAGGGGATTCGCGATGAGCACGAAGAATCCGTTTGAGAGGCAGGAGATGCGGTTCGAGGTGGATCCGCAAAGCGGACCGGCGCGCGAGGTGGAAAGCGGCCCGGTGTTCCGGTTGTTGTTGATTGGGGATTTCTCCGGCGCGTCGCCAGCGGCCCGCACGCCACTGGCCGCTCGCCGCTCCATCGAAGTGGATCGCGATAACTTCGACGATGTACTGCGGAAGGTGGCTCCGCACGTGATGCTTTCGATCGGGGATGAAGCGCCTTTCCCGCTCAAGATTGCCGACATTGACGATTTCCGGCCCGAAGCCATCTTTGAGAGGAATCCGCTGTTTCTCGAAATGCGGCGATTGCGCGCGCGACTGGAAGACCCGGATCGCTGGCGCGCCGCGGCGGAGGATCTTGGCCAGGAAGTGAGCCCCGCGCCCAAGGCCACTGCACCCACGAGCCCCGCGGCGCCCGTCACGGCGCGTTCGCTCACGAGCGGCGGCGGCCTGCTCGACGCCATGATGGAGCAGCATGCGCCCGCCCCGGCTACGCCCCAATCGAAGCCGGCCTCGGACCCCGTGCTGGAGATCGCCCGCCGGGCCGTGCAGCCTTACCTTGTCAGCGCGACCACGCAGGAGCAAACCGCGCTGCTAGCCAAGATGGACGAAGCGATTAGCGCCCGTATGCGGGAGGTGCTGCGTCACCCTGGCGTGCGCGCGGTGGAAGCGGCCTGGCGGTCGCTCTATCTCTTGATTCGCAGCCTGGAAACGGGCCCGGATCTCAAAGTCTCTTTCTTCGATATCACCCGCGAGGAAATGCAGGAAGACTTGTTCGATTCGGACGATTTGAGCGAGAGCCGGTTGTGCCGGCTGATGGTGGAAGAGCCGCGGCGTCATTCGGACGACAGCCAGTGGGCGGCCGTAGCGGCCACCTTCCGCTTTGGCGCGGACGCGGACGATCTGCGCGCGCT
>JADYZL010000312.1 GCA_020853155.1 Bryobacterales bacterium | reverse complement strand
TTCCGCACGGTGCTAAATGCGATCGCATAATCGCCGCTGCCATTCGATCCGTTTCCGCCAGTGCGGCCCATTCCCAAGAAGCTCCGGCGCGCCAACCGCGAGAGGTTGCGCGCGTCAAGCGGTGCGTCCGTAGCCACCACAATCATCAGGGAGCCGTCTCCCGTCCCCTCTCCTTTGGTGCGTAGCAGCTCCCCAATGGGAACCCCCGCGATGTGCAGGTTCCCACCGAAGTTGGTCTGCACCAGCACGCCGACGGTGTGGCCCTCCGGCGTAACGCGGGAAGACGTACCAATGCCTCCCTTGAAGCCGAAGCAGGTGGTGCCGGTTCCCGCGCCGACCGCGCCCTCGGGGACCATCCCGCCAGTAGCGTTCGAGATTGCCTGCTGTACATGCACGCGGTTCAACGGGCGTTCGCGGATGTCGTTCAACCGGCCATCGTTGGTCTCGCCCACCACGACATTCAGGCTTCGTACGGATTCGTTACCGGGGAGAGCCAGCATATAGTCCAGCACGCCATCCGCTACACGGTGGACATTGAGCGTCGCCGTAAGCGCGATGATGGATTCGAGTTCCCCCAGTTCATGAACCTGCGTATACCCCACCAGCTTGCCGAAGCCATTGAAGACCTCAATCGCGGCGGCCAATTTCTGTTGAAAGATGTTGCCGGGATGCGGCAGAATCACGGTAACTCCCGTTGCGAAACGCCCTTCCTCCCGCAACGTGGCATGCCCCACCCGAACACCGGACACATCCGTAATCGCATTTAGCCGCCCGGTGGCCAGCTCCCCGGTGCGAATGCCCACATCCCCTGCGCGGGGTTTTGTCTGCGCCTGCCCGGCGGAAAGGCAAAGGCAGAGCCATGCCGTCAGCATCACTGCTTGGAAGAATCGGAAGTAGCGAAGCAAAGCCATCGAACGTACCTACCCTTAGCGCCAATCAACGAACTCGCAATCGGGCTATTCCTTTCCTAAGCTCAGTGTGAAATTCTCCCTTTATCATCTCAGGATCGCTCGGAGAGCAAGGGGTACGTTTCGCATCTCTGAGGACCATGTCAACCGTCTTGACGCCAGTTCGCCGAAGCCGAGGCGAAGGCTTCCGATAAGCGCCCACCCCCAGCCGTGTTTCCAAGTTGCCTTTTCGTCGCATCAAGCGGCGCCGCGCGACAACGATGCGATCAGTATTCGAACGGGGGGCGGGGAATTTCCCGGTTGAAGGTGAGCCACTCGGGGATGGCGTCGAGCACCGCGCGGCCCCAGCCTTTAGAGCCCGGCCCAGGGGCGATCCGGGCATCAGGCAAGGCCTGCCGCAATGCTTCGAGTTGCGGCGATGGCATCAGGATGGGGTATTCCGCTTCGCGAAGCATCGGGAGATCGTTCATGCTATCTCCGATCGCCGCGATCTGCACGGGCGCTCCGAAGGAATGATAGGCACGGCGCAGTTCGCGCACGGCGTCGCCTTTCTCGTTCGCTCCGAGAATGTGCCAAAAGCGGCCGCCGCGTGTCCAACGGAACCCGCCTGCTTCGATCGCGGCGATGAGCGCTTCGGGGTCTCCCGATTCGAGCAGAAACGGCTCATCATATTCGCGAGCTTTCGCGAGGGTGGCTTCCGCTGTAGAGAATCCGCACCACCGGGCCACTTCCTCCACGCTGGCATCCGCGAAACCACGCACGTTGCACCGCGCTTCCCGCGCGGCGTGCGCGAGGGCATCCACGAGAGCCGCGTACGGAGTGCCGAGGACGGTCGACACGAAGCCATCGCGCACCGTGGCGCCGGGGAGCGCAGTGGCGAAATGCTTCGCGGGGAAATAGACAGCGCCCCCATTCTCGACGATGAACGGGTGTCTGTTCCCGATGGCCTCGCGGAGGGGCAGCACCTCCGCGCGCGTCTTACTGGTGCAGAAGACCAGCGGAACGCCGCGTACTTCCAACGCACTAATGGCTTCTCTCGCCCCTTCCCAGGAATAGCCCTGATGATCGAGAAGAGTACCATCGAGATCCGTAACCATGATCCACATTGTGAAATCCAAAAGCCCGCGAGCCGTCCCCATGCGGAGAGGAGCACTGGCTAGGGATGAAGCCGTCCCGGCATGCGAATTCCGGCCAGCAGGCAAGCGCGAAGCTCCGCATGGCGGATACCCCCAGTGTGCCATTAAGTATGGCCTCGCCACGGGGGAGCGCAGCCAGCGCCTTAAGCGAGAGGGAGAATACGTCTGGAAGTTCAGGCTCCCGGCGTAGCTGCCCGAACGGTTACCGGCGAGTGAATTCCGCCAGTGGGTGGACGGTAACTAATTGAAAAGATTGGTGACTCGGGCGGGACTCGAACCCGCGACCCTCTGATTAAAAGTCAGATGCTCTACCGGCTGAGCTACCGAGTCGAAGTCGCCGTGGGGTGGAGAAGAACTCCTATGTCAGAGTAGCATATCGGCCTTGGGCCACTGCGGCGTTTGGCGCGGCGCAGGGAACCGCCTGCCGGATGAGGTCCTTCTGGGACTCGTTCGCCCGTGGCCGATGGCGCACCCCATTCCAAGCGCGCCCAACGGTGGGGCGGGGAAGAGACGCGCATAGTACCTCGGAGCCCCATTCGCTCCCTCTTTCCATTGCCAGATCCCTCGGCCGCGCGAAAGATAGACATAGTTGCGCGGTTTCTCTGTTAGAGAGAGCAGAAAACCTTAGAGAGCGTGGGGCGGTGTTTGGAATGCCGGTAGGCCCGGCGCCGCCCCAAAAAACTTTCCCGCTATGGGAAGCAGGGTCGGAATCGGGTTTCGCTTATGGAAACGATGCCGGTGTCTCCAGCCGAAGTGCCGGAGTTAGTTTCGAAGATGACGGAGTTCCTGGGCCGCATGCACTCCCTGGGAGCCGAGGTTGCGTTCTGGCGGGCAAAGTCGAACGCAGCGGAGCTTGCCCGGTTTCGCGCCGTGCTGCTGCACCTCAGCCAGCACCCGGAATGGATGCAGGATTCCGCCACTCAAATCGCAAAGCATATCCGCGCTTTCGAAGAACTGCACCGGACGATCGGCGCGTTTGTGGCCGAGGTTCCGTTTGAAAGCCGCGTGAATCTCATTCATCGCTCGCTCATCTCCGTCTACCAGCAGATCTACATTCTGGATAACCTGGTGACCTCTCTGTTGCTCCGTTTGACGAGGCAGGGCAAGTCCTCCGAGGGGAGTTCACTGCAAGCGGGCAGCCTGTTGAGCGTGGAAGCACGGCGGGACATGCGGGCGCAATTTCGGGAAGTCGTCCCCTCCTGGGACAGAAGGGATTGGGATCTCTATGACGACTTATGAGCGAGGAGATATCGTATTAGTGAGTTATCCGGTCAATGACGCGCTGGAGATGCACTTGCGCCCAGCGATGGTCATTCACGATGTGCATCCCAGTGACGCCGGCATCGCGATTGTCCCGATCAGTCCGGAGCCTTCAGAAGCATACCTCACGCTTCATCTGCCCCATGGTTCGTTCGAGGCGGCGCGCTTTGGCTTGCTCAGTGCGGGGTACCTAACGGCTTGCGGCGAGTTCGTCGTTGAAAGGCCATTCATCGTCCGCAAAGTGGGGCGCTGCCCCTGGCAGATGCTGGATGAGTTCTTCGGCATGGTGCGGGTTCGCGTGGTGCCGAAAGCGCCGGAACGGGAGGCGGAATGCGCCACTCCTGCAGAGAGCCTCGTGCGGGAAGCGATCTA
>JADYZL010000311.1 GCA_020853155.1 Bryobacterales bacterium | reverse complement strand
TGGGACTGCTGGCGGCTCATGCCCCATTCGCGGCTGCATTCGTTCGCTCGATCCACCGGCGGCAGATACCGGAAGTGCTGAGCTTCGCGGCGGTTGGAATTCTGCTCTATTACGATCTCGGGTTCGTCCTCGAATCGTTCGGGTACGCATTCCGCTCTCCCTTTTTTGCGCCTTTGGCCTCGTACAGCCTCGAAGATTTCGTCGTGACAGGCCTCGTGATTCTGGCGGCGCCATACCTTCTGGCACTGGGGTTTCGCGTTATGACCGGACGCCTGGAAGCCATTCCAGCCTTCCCCGGTCTGGAGTTCGCGCCGCGCTTGAAACCGCTATTCTTCGCGCTTTTCCTTCCGGTCTCCCTCGCGCTTGGAGCCCTTGGCTACGCCGCGATTCGGGGGGCCTCTTCCGCCGCTGAAGTAAAGCGGTTCTGGCTGGGAATGCTCGGCGGGGGATACATTGTCTTCCTTGTGCCGATGTTCGTGCTGGCTTTCTTTCTGCGCACGCGCGATAGCCGCTCTCGAGGCGGGACCTTCGTCACTTTTCTACTGCTCGCTTCGAGCGTCGCGGCAACGCTCTTTCTCGGCCAGAGAACGATGACGCTGCTGCCCTTCCTGATGCTTGTCCTGTTCCGCCCACGGTTGAATGCGATGCGCCTGGCTGTTTCTATCCTCGTTCTGCTCGCTTTCGCCGGCGTTGCATTGAATTTCTATAAAGGCCACGCGGTGAAAGAAGATCTCGATCTGATGGACCGAGTGGAGATGGTGGTGGGCAGCGACCTTGTTCGCGCGAACGTGCTTGCACGCGCAATCGAGGAATCGGAGCCCATCGGCACGCGGTTGCTGCCCATGCCCGGGCAGGGCTATCTGTATACCGCCCTGTTTTACGCCCCTCGCTCCTGGGTTCCCGGAAAAGGTTACTCGACGGCTGCCTATTTCACGGCTTTTGCCAACGGGGAGGATACCGAGTATCTTGCCTGGGGGCTCGGGCTCGGCTTCCTCGAAGAGATCACGCTCAACTTTGGGTATCTGGCGATCCTCCCCGGGGTGATCCTCTACGGGATGGGTCTGGGCCTGTTGCAGAGGATTTGCCAGGCTTACGATGGGGCGGTGGTGGGCGTGCATCTTTCGGCAATCTGGATGAGCGGTTATGTAATTCCGTCGGTAGTCCTTTACTTCGGATCTATGACGGTGTTCGCGATGCTGCTTGAAAGTTGCATTGCACGCCGTCCTCGGTCGAATCCGGCAATGTCCGCACCGAGCTTTGAACCTGCGATGGAAACGCCCCGCGCCGCGATGCCCCTCGCGGTTTCCCCTCAACCCGCACAAGGAGCTTAACGAGAAATGCTGGCACCCCGCGTGACGATCGGAATCCCCTGTTACAACTGCGCGGCTCATCTCCCCGCACTTCTGCGCTCCCTCGAATGGCAGACGTTCAATTCCTGGGAGGCGATCGCCGTCGATGACGCATCCACCGACGGCACGGCAGAGGTATTGCGTTCGCTTCGCCACCCCCACATCCGCGTCCTGCTCGGTGAAGAGAATCTGGGTCTCGGAGCGAGGCTGAACCAGATCCATGAACTGGCTCAAACGGAATTGATCGCCCGCACGGATGCCGACGACCTGATGCATCCGGAACGGCTCGCGCGCCAGATAGCCTGCTTCGATGAGGACCCGGATCTGGAGGTTTGCGCCACCGGAACCTATACCCTCGACAACCGGAACCGGATGCTGGGTGTGCGGCGTGTGCCACCGCTCGCCAGAACGCCTGGTGAAGTGTTGCGGCGCAATGGGCCATCTCACCCGACGGTCACCGCGCGGCGAAGCTGGTTTCTCAAGTATCCCTACCGGCCTTATCCCAAACGAGGGGAAGATCTGGATCTATGGGTCCGTTCGGTGAGCGATTCGCGGATACTTCAACTGGACGAGCCGCTCCATTTCATTCGGGAGGACCCGGATTTTGATCTCGCGAAATACCGCCGCTCGATGCGGGATCATCGGGTTCTCTTCCGGCGTTACCGACACCTCGCGGCTCATCCGCTTTCCCTCTGGTCTCTGCTTCTGCGAAGCTATGGCAAAGAGGCCGTCTATGCCGCGCTCGCGGCGGTGGGGCTCTCCGGAAAACTGGCAGCCCGCCGCAACCTGCCTCTCGCGAAACTCGAACTGGAAGAAGTGGAAGCCATCCTCACGAGAATCCTCAGCAATACCGATGGTTGGGCTAGCGAGGAGAGGGAGCGCCCGGTGATTCCCGAAGCGCTCACGCAGGAGGCCTAAATTACGCAGACTAACTCAGAAAGCCCAAATCCCTCGACGAAAAGTTTGCGAGATTGGGGACGATCGAATCGAGCCCCGCGGGCGGAACCCCAAACCAGGAGGCGAGTGTGGCGCCATACTGATCGAGCGATGTGGTGGGGATATAGCTTCCACGGGAGCCCGCGTCGTCCGGCCCGCCCAATGCCAGATTTGGATACGTGCCGAACAGGTCGCCCCCCTTCACGGCGCCACCGACGATAAAGTGATGGCTGCCCCAGGCGTGATCGGTTCCACCGCCTGCGCTCGGTTGCATGGTTCTTCCGAATTCAGACTCCGTGAACGTTGTTACCGAGTTTGCCACCCCCATTTCCTCGGTCGCCTGATAGAAAGCGGCAATGGCTTCCGCGAGTTGAGGAAGCAGGGTGACGTGGGTAGCAAGCTGATTGGCGTGGGTATCAAAGCCCCCCAGACTTGCAAAGAAAATCTGCCGGCGCATGCCGAGGCTGCTTCTCACCCCGATGAGTTTCGCGATGTCGCTCAACTGTCTGCCCAGGCCGGTGTTGGGAAACGTTGTCGTGAGCGGAGGCGCAGCCGCCGTCGCGGATTGAATCAGCTTGCCGATATCGATCCCATCCTGTAACGACGCACCGGCCTGTTGGATCATCGTCAATCCGGAATCAATCTTGATCAGTTCCTGCAAGGCGGCATCGCGCTGCGTTCGAAATGACGTGCCGCCACCACCGGTCAGCGT
>JADYZL010000310.1 GCA_020853155.1 Bryobacterales bacterium | reverse complement strand
TTCGCGCCGGAAACGCGGCGGAACCGCCACACGAAAGTGAATCGCAAGCAATGACGGAACAGCAAAGACTCGCAAGACCGCTAGCGGAAGTGGATCCGGAAATCATGGACGCGATCCGCAAGGAGACGGAGCGGCAGAACAACAATATTGAACTGATCGCCAGCGAGAATTTCACTTCGGAAGCGGTGATGGAGGCTACCTCCAGCGTCTTCACGAACAAGTACGCCGAGGGGTACCCCGGACGCCGCTATTACGGCGGTTGCGAGCATACAGACGTCGTGGAAACGCTTGCCATCGAGAGGGCGAAGAAGTTGTTCCGCGCCGAGTTCGCCAACGTGCAGCCGCACTCCGGCTCGCAAGCCAACCAGGCGGCATACGCCGCGGTGCTGAACCCCGGCGACACGATTCTGGGAATGCGCCTCGACCACGGCGGGCACCTGACCCATGGGCATCCGCTCAATTTCTCCGGCAAACTCTACCAGGTGGTGGGCTACGGGGTGGAAAGGGAGAGCGAGCGGATCGACTACGAGGAACTCGCCCGGGCGGCCGAGGAGCACAAGCCGAAATTGATCATCGCGGGCGGCAGCGCCTACTCGCGCATCATCGATTTCGCGCGGTTCCGCGAGATCGCGGACGCGGTGGGGGCAGTGTTCCTGGTGGACATGGCCCATTTCTCCGGGCTGGTGGCCGCGGGAGTGTACCCGAACCCGTGCGACTACGCCGATATCGTGACCTCGACGACGCACAAGACGCTGCGCGGCCCGCGCTCCGGCATCATTCTGGCCAGGGAGAAGTACGGGAAGGATATCAACCGCTGCGTCTTCCCAGGGGCGCAGGGTGGCCCGCTGGTGCATATCGTCGCGGCGAAGGCCACGTGTTTCCTGGAAGCGATGACGCCGGAATTCGTGGAATACCAGAAGCAGGTGGTGCGCAACGCGCAGACGCTGGCGGCGTCGCTTGCGGAACAAGGCTTCCGGATTGTTTCGGGCGGCACGGATAGCCACGTGATGCTGGTGGACGTATTCAGCCAGCAGATTCGCGGCAAGGAAGCCGAGGCCGTGCTTGACCGGGCGCGTATCACCGCGAACAAGAATGCAATTCCCTTTGACGAGAACCCGCCGCTCAACCCGAGCGGCATCCGCCTGGGCTCCCCCGCAGTGACCACGCGCGGCTTCGGAGAGGCGGAAATGCGCGAGGTGGCGGGCTGTATCGCCACGGCCCTGCATGGGCGGGAGAGCGAGAGCGAACTGGAAGCGGTGCGCCGGCGGGTGCAGGCTCTCACGGAGAAGTTCCCGCTTTACTCCTGGCGCATGGCGCATGCCTAGGGCCGCGCGGCTGAAGCCAATCCACGATCCCCCAGACGAGGAGAATCCGGATGCGTATTGTCTTTGATGCGAGACATATTCGCGATTTCGGAATCGGCACGTACATTCGTAATTTGCTGCGCGCGCTCGTCGAGGTGGATACCACCAACGAGTATGTGTTGATCGGTTACCGGGAGTCTCGCGTGGACTTGCGGGCCATCGCGAAGCTTTCGAGCCGGGTGAGGGTCACGTATTTCGAGGGCCGCGACGATTCCTGGCAGGATCATGTTGCCTTCCCCTGGTTCCTGCGCCAGCATCAGGGCGATGTGTATCACGTTCCTATCGCCTGGGTGCCTCTCTTCATGCCCAAGCCGTACGTGGTGACGGTGCATGACATCGGGTTTCTGCTGTTTCCGCAGAAGAAAGATTGGCGCATGCAATGGCGGGAGCGCCTGATCGGCCGTGGCCTCCGCCGGGCAGACAAAGTGATCGCGGTCTCCGGCGCCACGCAGCGCGATGTGCAGCAGTTTTTCAACATCGCTCCCGAGCGGCTGCAGCGCATTTACGACGCTCCGGACCCCGACATGTTCCCGATGCGGGCGGAAGACGAACCCTCCCGGCCGAACCGGGTGGCGCATCGCAAACAGTTGCTCGAGCGTTTCCAGATCGACTCGCCGTTTCTGCTCTACGCCGGGAGCGTGCGGCCGCAGAAGAATCTTCCGCGCTTGATCGAAGCCTTCTCCGTGCTTCGGGCAGAGCTTGCCAAGCATCCGCATTATGGGCGGCTGAAACTGCTCATCATCGGGGACGAAATCTCGAAGAATCCGGCGGTCCGGCTGGCGGTGCTGCATACGAGGCTGGAAGATTCGGTGCGGTTCCTGGGCTTTGTGCCCGACGACACGCTGCGCGTGTTCTTCGAGGCGGCGGAGGCCTTTGTTTTTCCCTCGTTGTACGAAGGGTTCGGCCTGGCGCCACTCGAGGCGATGATGGCCGGCACGCCGGTGGTGGCTTCCAATGTGAGCGCGCTTCCCGAAGTGCTCGGCGATGCGGCGAAATACGTGAACCCGGAGAATGTCTTCGAGATATCGCGCGGGATTCACGATGTGCTTCTCGATTCCGAACTGCACACTTCGTTGATCGAAAAGGGATTTGCGCAGGCCCGAAAATATAGCTGGGGCGAAGCGGCGAAACAGGTGGCGGAGATATACCGGCAGACCGCGCAGCGTTAGCGCTCGCAGTGGGACCGTCCGCGGCGCGCGGTCGTGCTGCCCTTTTTTCCGAATGTCCTGCCCGCATTCGTTCATTCCCCACCGGCGGCCGGGGGAAACGCCAGCCGCAGCGAGTGCATCCTGCGAATCGTCAGAACGATCACCCCGACGAACGATTCCGTTCCACCGGCAGGCACGAGGGAACTCGGAGCGCCCCCTTCCGCGTGCGAACCGGCGCCGGGCATGCGGACGCGCCAGGAACCCCCGGATTCGATCACTTGCGGCCAATCCAGCACACCGGG
>JADYZL010000309.1 GCA_020853155.1 Bryobacterales bacterium | reverse complement strand
TACTCACCCGTGCGCCACTGTACTCAGCCCCGAAGGACCTTTCTCGTGCGACTTGCATGTGTTAGGCGCGCCGCCAGCGTTGATTCTGAGCCGGGATCAAACTCTCGTTTGATCTTTGATTCGTCTGTACCGGTCTCACTCGCCCCCTCTGCGGAATTGCTCCCGTTCCTGGGCTTCGCTTCCCGGTCAGGCTTCGCTCGCTGACCACTTGAACGTTCCGCCAGTTCCGATCGCTGTCAGGATCGATCCGGGCGTTCCCCCGCTTCCCCGCACGATCTTTTGATCCGATCTTCCGATCCGATCTTTCGATCTCGCTCCGTACGAATTGCTTCTTCCGGCGCGCGCGGTTCCACAGGCGCTCAAGCTTCCTCAATTTCTCAACTTAAGGCGTGCTTCCAACCCAAATTGTCAAAGATCCCGGCGCTCCAGGAAGGGATCGCCTCCCCCTCGCGCCTGCTCTTCGCTCTCCCCGCTTCTCCCTCTCTCCTCCGGTCTTCTCCCGCGTCTTTTTCAACGCTTGGCGCAGAACTGGATTACATCCTTGTTCTGTGCTCCCGGAAATCGAGGGAAAAACTCGTTTCGCCAGCCCGTTCTCCGCAGTAGCTCTCTTTCGATCACTCCCGCTCCCGAGCGGCAACTCAGGGATCCATCCGCCGAAGGCCCGCCCCCGTAAGGACTCTCAACCCCCGGCTCCCTCGCCCCCGTTCCCTTTCTCCAAGTTCCCGGTGGCGCATTGATAAGAATGACACATCCCACCCCCCTTGGCAACTCCAGGGCGAGAGAGATTTGCGATTCTTTCGAAAATCTCTTCGCAGTACATTGATTCCACAGGAGATATATTTCTTTCTCCGCGGTGTTGATTTTTGCGGAACGAAGCCACCGCGGCATTCGAAGCTTCAAATCGGGACACAACCTCGCACCGTTTCCGTGCTGGAACCCCATGCGAGATCGCACCACCAGGCCAATTGCTGCCAGTGCTCCCAGGATTGAACCAGGATTGAAATAGTGCGGTTTGCTATTCTGGGGTCCGGAACACCATGAAAATTGATCAAACGCCCCGGCCCGTCCGGGAATCGCACGCCATCCTGGCTGAATTGGCTCTTCCGAGCGACGCCAACAACTGGGGCTTCCTGCTGGGCGGCAAACTGATGCATCTCGTCGATATTTGCGGCGCTCTCGCAGCCATGAAGCACGCCCGCTGCCCCGTGGTGACGGCCTCCGCGGATTCCATCAATTTCATGCACCCGGTCTACATGAACCAACTGATTACGCTTCATTCGAGCGTAAACCGGGTTTTCAAGACATCCATGGAAGTGGGAGTGAGAGTGATCGTGGAGGACGTGATGACCGGAGAGAGCCGGCACACCACTTCGGCGTATCTCACGTTCGTCGCGATTGACGAAAATGGAAAGCCGGTGCCCGTGGCTCCGGTGCTCCCGGAAACGGAAGAAGAGAAGCGGCGCTATGAGGAAGCGGGGGTGCGCCGGGAGTATCGCCTTGCCCGGCGCAACCGCGGAAAGCGGGAAGCGAGTGGGAGCGATCAGCCCCCCAGCTCTTCTTCTTCCTTGTAGAGATACTTGATGTTGCGCTTGTAGATCAGCAGGTTTGGCGCTTCCTCCCGGTTCACCTTGATGCAGGTGCGGTCATACCATTCGACCACGCCGCGAATTTCTTCTCCATCGGCAAGCACCACCACCATGGGTGTCTTCGATTGCATCTGCTTGACGTAGTAATAGTTTTCCGCATTCGTCTGCTCGTGCGGAACGCTCTTCTTGGTCCCCCCGCCGCTCCCCGAGGCGGCGTGAGGTTTTCCGTTGCTGGTCTGCATGTGCTCTTTTACCTCAAGCATGGAAGGGCGAATGAGTTTTCTGTTGGCGGTAAGCAAGGCGATTGAATCCCGTCCGAGTTATTTTTTCGTTTCTTGCCGTCTTTGATTGCGGCTTTTCGGGCCATGGAGTCTTATTCAGACATCCTGGTGTTGTTTTATGTTTTAACACACGCATCAGGCGCGGGCAAGGGCGGTTTGCAGTTCCAGGAGATAATCGTCCAGAGCCACGTTCTTCTGGATGTTGCGGCGAAGAAGCCGGTCAATCCTCGATGCCCCGGCCGCCGCTTTCACGATCCATCCCAGTTCCAGCGTGGAAGCCATTGCCGCCAGAGAGTCCCGGTATTCCGGATGCCTCAAGACCGGCCCGTTCGCGCGGAGATGCAGCAGGTCCTGCAGCAGCGAAATGAGGATCTCCAGATACTCCTCCAACCGTTCCGCTTTCTTCGAAACGCTGCCCTCGGAAACACGCAGCCACTCTCCGAACGGCTTCCGGTTTGCGGCCGCTTCAAGCAGCGTCATCATGGCGTCGGCGCGCATGCGATAGGCATCCAGGTCAAGAGTGAGCGCCCTGCCGGGGCACCCCGCGGAAAGCCGGGCCCGCGCATCCAATTCGCCGGGAGGCACGCCCTTCGCGCGCAGCACGTCTCGCACTTCCTCATCGGTGAGGCGGTTCAGGAACAGCAAGACGGAACGCGACCGGATGGTCGGTAGCAACTCATACGGATTGGTAGTCGTGCCGATGATCAGCAGGAACGGCGGAGGCTCCTCGAGAATCTTCAACAGCGAATTCGCGGCCTGTTCATTCGCCCGGTCGATCTCGTCGATCAGAAACACGCGGCGTGAGCCCTTCAGCGGATTGAACTGCGCGTGCTCCTTCATCAGCCGCATCTGCTGAATGGAAATCTGGCGAAGCGGGCCTTCCGGCGGAAAGGTAAGAAAGTCCGGATGCGATGCGAAGAACACCGGATCGTCCGCGCGTTTGTCGGAGGCCAGGGCAAGCCGTTCTTCGAGCCGTTCGCGGTTCGCCGGTAACGAGAGGTCGTCGGCTTCGATCTTCTCCGCATCGCCCAGCAGCAGCGCCGCGAAGCGCCGCGCGAGCGTCGCCTTCCCCACGCCCTCCGGCCCGCACAGCAGGATCGACTGCGGAATCCGTCCCGTCTCCGCGATGCCTTCGAGCAAGGCGCGCGTGGGTGCGTTTCCCGCGAAATTCTCGATGCACCGCAAACGATCTCGTGCTTCGCTAGCCATATTGCCGCAGGACTTTCTCAGCCCTCCCCTATCCTCGCAAACCAGGGCCATTGCCGCCGGGGCTGCCTTCGAGCAGTTCCGCAATCTCCCTGGCAACGCTCTCCGAATCCCGGTCGCCATCCACTACGCGAATTCGTTCCGGGTGCGCCCTCGCCAACGCCAGGTATCCCTCCCGGACTTTCGCGTGAAACTCCCTGGATTCCTCATCCATTCTCGTTTCCCTGCTACCGCTTTCGGCATTCCGGGCCGCCGCGCGGGCGATGCTTGTATCGAGATCGATATCGAGCAGGATGGTAAGGTCCGGCACAAGCCCCTGGCAGCTCAACGCATCGAGAAGCTCCACCACTTCCGCGCCCAGCCCGCGGGCCGCGCCCTGGTAAACGGTGGTGGAATCTGTAAAACGGTCGCTGATCACCACGCTGCCCGCGCGTAGAGCGGGAAGAATCACCTCCTCCACCGCCTGCGCGCGGCTGGCGAAATAGAGCAGCAGTTCCGCAGTGGGCTGCAGATGGGTATTCGCGGCATCGAGCAGAATCGCCCGAATCTGCCTCCCGATCGGAGTGCCACCGGGTTCCCGGTTCACCACCACATCCCTGCCCTCGCCGCGCAGCCGTTCCACGAGCAAATCGATCTGCGTTCCCTTGCCGGAGCCGTCCGTCCCTTCAAAGGTCACGAAAAAGCCGGGGTATGCGGGTTTGGACGGACGGGTGGCGCGCATCGACCCGGCACGCGCCGCCGCGTTGAAAGCGGCATCATCCGCCATGGTTCAGCGCCTTTCGCAGCGCAACCGCGAAACCCTTCACATCGGATTCGTCGTTGTAGTAATGGGGCGATACGCGCAGGAAACCGGCCCGCGCGGAAACAAGCACGTCCTCGGCTTCGAGCTTCCGCGCAACCTCTCCTGGATCTGCGCCAGGCAGCCGCGCGGCCACAATATGCCCGTTTGCCATGGGGTTCTCATCCCCCAACGGAACCGCGCCCACGGCCCGCAGCTCTTCCCGGACCAGCGCGGCCAGGTGCAGCACCCGATTCTCGGCCTCCGCCAACCCCACTTCGGCCAGCAGTTGAATCGATTCCCCCATGGCAAAGAGATTCATGAAGGGAAGCATGCCCCCCTCATAGCGCTCCGCGGATTCCGCGAAGGCAGGCTTGCCGTCGTGGAGATGGTTCACGTTCCGCCAGTTTCGATCGCTACGCCACCCGATCGTGGCCGGTGCAAGCCATTCCCGCGTGCGCGCAGGAACCAGCATGAAGCCCGCTCCCGGCGGACTGTTCATCCACTTGTAGGCATTCACGGCATAGATATCGGGCTCGCAGGAACCAAAGTCGAAGCTCCGCGCGCCCGCTGTCTGCGTGCCATCCACATAAAGCAGGCCGCCCTGGGCTCTCAACTTCG
>JADYZL010000308.1 GCA_020853155.1 Bryobacterales bacterium | reverse complement strand
CTCGAAACCCTCCAGCTCCGCCGCGAAACCAATCGCCTCCGCGACCAGCGCGCGAACCCATTCCCCGCGCGGCGCCCGCACCTCCCTTTCGCCCGGCTTGCTGGTTGCGATCGCGATCACTGAGAATCTGCACCGTCCGCCCAACCCATTTTGAGGGCCTGCGGTTATGGCAAGCATGTGGCAAGAGCGATTGGGCTGGTTGTCCGGCGTTCCACGACGGAGGTCATGCGCGATCGGGTGCGGCCGCTCGGGAGCCGCCCCGTGAACGGGCGGCTAGAGGTCGTCTCCGCCGTCGTCGAAGGGCGGCGCTTCACTGGCATCCTCGGGGAGGTCGCTCGTGTAGTTCTCGAAGCGGGTGAACTGGTGGAGGAAAACAAGTTGGATGGTGCGCGTGGGGCCGTTGCGCTGTTTCGCAATGATGAACTCCGCCTTGCCGTGGAGATCGGCGCGATCCCGCTTATAGTATTCTTCGCGGAACAGAAAACCCACGATATCGGCGTCCTGCTCGATGCTGCCCGATTCGCGGAGATCGCTGAGTTGCGGGCGATGGTCGCCCACGCGGGTCTCCGTGGCGCGGCTGAGCTGCGAGAGGACGATGAACGGGACACCCAGTTCCTTGGAGAGCAATTTGAGCCCGCGAGAGAGCTGGCTCACTTCCTGGACGCGGTTCTCGACGCGGCCGCTCACGCTCATCAACTGCAGGTAATCCACCACCACCAGGCTCAGGCCTCTCTCCGCCTTGAGACGGCGGAGTTTGGCGTGCATATCCATCAGATTGATCCCCGCGGAATCGTCCAGGTAAAGGTTGGTATCGCTCAACTCATGGGCCGCCATCTGGAGCCGGCGGAGTTCGTCCTTGGAGAGCATGCCCGCCTGGTAGCGCTGCCCATCGACGCGCGCCTGGGCACAGAGCAGGCGGGAGAGCAGCGATTCATTGGACATTTCCAGAGAAAAGACCGCGGCGGTCTTCCCGAGCCGGGTGGCAACATGCGCGGCGATGTTCAAAGCGAAAGCCGTCTTGCCCATGGCAGGGCGGGCGGCGATGATGATGAGCTGGCCGGGCCGGAGCCCCCCGGTACACTCGTCGAGCTTCAGGAACCCAGTGCTCAGGCCGCTGATACGGCTGGCCGGATCGAGCAAGGCGTTGATGCCGCCTTCATGATTCTCAATAATCTGGCGGGGGTTCTTGAGCGAATCGCTTCCCTGCCGTTCCGTGCCCAGCTTAAGCAAACCTTCCTCGGCCTCCGCCAGGAGCAGGCCGGGATCTTCGTCGCCCTTCATGCAGCGGTCAATGATCTCTTGCGACGAATAGATGATGCGCCGCAGCATCGACTTTTCGCGCACGATGCGGACGTAGCTATCGATATTGAAAACAACGGGGAGCTCGTCGTCGAGGGAGACGAGGTAGCTCAGACCGCCCACATCCTGCAACAATCCCTTGCGATTCAGCTGGTTCGCCAGCGTGATGCGGTCGATGCGCTCGCCCTGCTCGTAAAGCTCGCGCATGGCGGTGAAGATCCGCTGATGCTTCTCAATGCTGAAATCCTCGGGACGAAGCAGCCCGCCGGCCTGGATGAAGGTGGCGTCGTTAATGAGGACGCTCCCCAAGACCAGCTTCTCCACTTCTACTGCGGCGGGAAGCCCTTTCTCGTAAGTGATGTTCTGGGATGGCATGGAACGAGAGAACTTCTTGAGTGTCGTCCAGACGGCGCTTCCGTTTCAAGGGGGTGCAAGAACAGGAATACGCCTTTGTGATTTTTGTGGAAAACGCCGCCTGTAAGCCATTGTGGAAGCGATATCCGCATAACCCTTATGCAACGAAAGGCCTTTCGGGATAGCCCTTGCATGTTCTCCTCGCGATTTCCACAACTGTGCTCGAAAGAGTGTGGAAAACTTTATTTGCAACTTTTTGCCGTGGCGGATTTTCATCCGCTACCATGACGATTATGGGGCAAGGCCGTGCCGATGGTCTCGCCATGGGCGAAAGGCGGTTGAATCACAGGGCTCCGCGAGGCGGCGAGGACTCCTCGGTCGCCAGCGAGCTGCTGGCGCGCGGGCGCCGGCGCCTGGGGTGGTTGGCGCTGGCGATCGCCGTGGCGATTATCGTTCTGCACGTCTCCTACCGGGCTTTATTTCCAAACGACTTGGTCAATGCCCCGCCGATCGCCGCCAATGCGCTCCTGGGAAGCCTCGTCGTTTTCCTCGTGTTGTCCCTGGCGCTATGGAGACTGTGCTGGTCAAAAGCCGGTTCGAACTCCATGGTGTTGCATTTCGGGCTGGCCTATCACGTGATCGGCGCATGGGTGGTGACTCTGCTGGGCACTTCGCCGAAGCTTGGCCAGACGGAGGTGGGCGCGTATGGCTATGCCGATGCCTGGATCGTTGTGGTGGCCTTGATGCTACCTGTTCGCCCTTGGAAGATCGCCATCAGTTGCGGCCTCTGCACGCTGGCTCTGCCGTTTGTCGTGCGGCTGAATGAGGCGCTGTGGAATGTCGCCGCTCCTCCGCGCGAAGAGTTGATCATGAACGTGTTATCCACGGTGGTGACCTCGGGCATCGTGGTTTTCCTTTCGACGCTTAGCTACGACATGCGCGTACAGCTTACTGAAGCGAAGCGG
>JADYZL010000307.1 GCA_020853155.1 Bryobacterales bacterium | reverse complement strand
GATAATCGTTGCGCGGCTCAAGCTCCACGAAGTGCCGCAGCAAGCTGCGGACGTAAACCTCGTTCCCCGTCTGCCGGTTCCCAATGGCGTGAGCGTCTATCGCGATGCGCATCGCGCCCCTCCCGCACTGTCTTTCTGATCGTATCCGGGATTCATAAATTACATGCTGCCAGTTCATCCCACGCAGTCCGCCAGGTATACGCGGCTTCAAACCGGCGCCTCCCGTTCGCGCCGGTTTCCCGCGCCAGACAGGGATTCTCCAACAGCTCTATCACTTTCTTCGCAAACGCCTCCGGTTCATCGGCAATCCATAGATCGCGTCCCGGTTCACATTCCAACCCTTCGGCTCCCAGCGTGGTCGATACCACCGGCGTTCCAACCGCCCAGGCTTCCACGATCTTCAGACGAGTCCCGGAGCCGACACGCAGCGGCACCACCGCGACGGCAGCGGACGCTATCTCTATCATCGCATCCTCGGGATCCGACACCAGACGAGTGCGGGGCGCCATCGCCAGCGCATTCTCGAGCCGGTTCGCGGATTTCCCCACAATCTTCCAGTGCGTACTCTGCCGATAGTTTGACACCAGTGGCCAGATTTTCGCAGCAAAATCGAGTACTGCCGTTTCATTCGGAAGATACTCCATGTAGCCGCTGAAGACGATTTCATCTTCTCGCGGAACCGGCGTCAGCGGTCGCATTGGGATTGTATTTTTTACAATTGCAACGGGCACGTCCCGGAATCGGCGCGCAAGAAAATTGCAATCCGGCTTTGAGGTCACCAGCGCGAGATCGAACCGGGGCAGTAACCGGCCTTCCAGAGCAACCGCCGCCTGGGCGAAGCGGCTATGAATCGCACGAGCGACCGCACTCCCCTCCGCTGCGGATCGTTCATGCCATACCGATTCGATATTGTGGAGATCAATCACAAGCCGGTCACAGGCGGGCCGAAGGATCTCCGCGTAAGGAGCGCACCAGAAATGCTCGATGATCGCCACGTCGTAGTGGCGGCCTTCGATTGCCGCGCGAATCGCGTCGCCAAAGCCCGCAAAGCGATCCACAAGTGGCGGAACGCGGCGCAGCACTCTTGATGCATTCCTAAGGCTCCGGGGAAGTAGGGCCTTGCTGTGAAACGGGAGCGCCTGATTCGTCCAGCGATCCACGCCTTGCGGCCGGAAGTCGCTCCCACGCGGAGGATTACCTGCGGAATCATGCTGGACGAAGCAGAACACATCGGTCTCGTACCGGGTGAGCAGGTATTCGAGGATCGAGGCGGAACGCAAAGCTCCCCCGCCAACCATCGGATACGGCGATTCCGGAGTGAGGAAGAATGCTCTAGGCCGCGTGCTCAAACCGCTTCACCGCCTCTTGATACACTTCCCGGGTGGCGCTGGCAGTCTTCCTCCAGGAAAACTGCCCGGCTCGCCGCAACCCTCGCGCGGCCCACTCCCGCCGAAAACCCGGCTCGCCGGCGAAGCGATGAAGCACCGTCCGCAAGGATTCGCCGCATTTCGCATCCACCACGATGCCATCATCCGCCACTAATTCGGAAAGCGCCGGAGCTTTCCCCACGATCACCGGCGCACCGCACTGCATCGCTTCAAGCGCGGGCAGGCCGAAGCCCTCGTATTCAGACGGGTAGACCACGGCAAGCGCGCCCGAATAGAGCGCGGGCAACGCATCGTCCGCGACGGCGCCAAGATACTCCAGGCCTGGCTCAACCGGCGGGGGCGCGAAATCTTCCCGCGGGCGGCCGGCGATCTTCAGCGGGATGCCCGTGGTGGAGAAAACCGGCCTCCAGGCCTCGACCAATTCCCGAAGATTCTTGCGCGGCTCCAGCGTGCCCACACAGAGAAAATAGGGCTTCACCGGGGAGTGAGCGATCACGGGCCGAAAGCGCTCATCCGCCGCGAGCGGAATCGCATGGACACGATCGGGCGAAATTCGAAAGTACAAAAGAATCTCTCTCCGTGCCGCCTCGCTCACCGCGATCACCTGATCGGCCAAGCCAAAACGCAGCATCCATGGCAGACGGCGCCGGATGCGTTGCGCCGCTGGCTGCCATTCCGGATGCACCCAGGGCGAAAGATCGTGAATCGTGACCACCGCGGGAACGCGATGAGACAGGGGCACAGCGAAATCGGTGCCGTGAAACACGGTGGCGTTCAGTTGGCTGCAGAGACGGGGCAACCCAAGCAGCCACCAACGGCGCTCCCATCCTTTGCGAAACTCGGCGTGGAGTTGAATACCCGTTCCCTCAAATCGCGCGCCGCCTTCAATGGGGCGGTCCGCCACCAGGTGAATTTCGTCGTCGGAGGCCTGTGACGCCAAAGCCAGGGCCAATTCCTCGACATAGCGGCGGATACCGCCGGTTGCGACCGTCAACGGTCCTCCGTCGAGCAGAATCCGCATGCCGGGCTTGCCGGGGTATTCCCCCCGCGTATGTCCGTCTTCCATAGGCTGGAGCTATTTGTACTGCAGCTCCCAATCGTAGGCGATGAGCGGGTGGTTGTAAGCAATCCTCCCCTCATCCTTGGGATTGTATGTGCGATCCGTCACATAGACGAGCATCGACGGCGCATTGCCAATGACCTTATAGCCATGTCCGACGCCCGGCGGAATCTGGATCTTCCAGGGCCGGAGTTCGCCGGCATAGATCGTGTTCTTCCGTCCGAACGTGGGAGAACCTTTCCGCAAATCCACCAGCGCCACCTGCAGCATGCCGTGGGCGGGCACCCAGCAATCGGTTTGCTCCAAATGGTAGTGGAAAGCCTTGATGATGCCCGGATAGTTACACGCAGCGGAAACCTGCGTCGTCTCGGGAGGGAAGCCTGCCACCAGGCTCTGGCCGCCCCGCATCACTTCGAGAAAGTAGCCCCGGTCGTCCGGCCACAGCGCGTAGGGTTCGATTCTCACGCCATGGATGAGCTTCGCCGAATCCGCGGCGAGAATCACATCGCCGATGCCGGAATCGCAACCGGGGTATTCAAGTTGGAGTGAATCATTGCTTGCAATCGAATTCATCACAGACTCCCGCCCTGCCCTTTCTATTCCGCGATGCCGCACGGGGATTTGTCAACGCCACGACGGGAGAGAGCCCCTCCGCCCGTTCGGTTCCCCTTAAGGCCCCCACCGCCGCAATCACTCCTCTTCCTCTGCCCGCGCTTCCATCTCCTCCGCGGATTCTCGTGGCGTCAAGCGCTCAATCAGAACTTTGGCAATGCGGTTGCGGTCCATCTCCAAAACGGTAAAGCGCAATTCCTCGTATTCGGTGACATCGGCGACGTTGGGAATATCGTCGAAGCGATCGAGAAGGAAGCCCGCCAATGTTTCAAACCCCGCGTCGGTGGGCAGATCGATGGAATATTGGTTGGCGAGGTCGCGAATCGGGATGGTGCCTTCCACCGTGAACGACGGGCTCTCGAGCTTCGGCCGGGTCACATGCTGGTCGTGTTCGTCCTGAATCTCTCCCACGATCTGTTCAAGTGCATCCTCGACGGTCACCAATCCCACGATCAAACCAAATTCGTCGACGACCATCGCCATCTGCACTCTTCCTTCCAGGAACTCGGTGAGCAATTCGTTCACCGGCTTGCTCTCCGGCGCCACCAGATGGCGCCGCAGCAGGTGCCGCAGCTTAAAAGGAGGAGTGGGCCGCTTGACGCGATTGGCGTTGCGCCTCGTATCCCAAACGCGCAGCAAATCCTTGAAGTGGAAAATGCCGATGATGTTGCGGGGCTCGTCTTCGTAAACAGGAATCCGGGAATACTGGCTGCTCATGACGCAATCGAGCACCTGGCTGAGCTTGGAGTCCACGCTGAGCGAAACCACGTCGTTCCAGGGCACCATGATCTCGCGCGCGGAGAGGTCCTGCAGATCGAGCGTCCGGTGAATCACCCGCTCCTCGAAATCGCCGTAGTGTTCGCTCGCCTTCCCCGCCGTCGCGATATACTTCAGTTCCTCAATCGAATGCGCCCCGCCGCCCCCGCCGGACCGCACGCCCAGCAGTCGGCTGAGCCGGGTGGATGAGGTTTCAATCAGCCAGACGAAGGGTTCCACCACCCGGTAGAACACCAGCAGCACCGGCGCGACCAGAGTCGCGAACCGGGCGCTATTCTCGATCGCGACGTTCTTGGGAACGACTTCCCCGATCACCACCGTCACGAACGTCATTAGCGAGAATGTAAGCGCAAGCGCGACGCCGTGCATCGCCCATTTGCTTGTTTCGGGCGAAAGAGGTCCCGCCAACGCCATCAGGCTGGCAAAGATCGTTTCCTCCCCCGCCCAGCCAATACCCAAGCTGGCAAGCGTCACCCCCACCTGAACCACGGAAAGCAGCCTCTCCGTGTTCGCGAGCAGGCTCAAGGCGGCTGTGGCGCCAACATTTCCCTCGGCCGCCATCTCCCTCAGCCGGGATCGACGCACGGAGAGCAAGGCAACTTCAGACGCGGCGAAGAACGCGTTTACTGCAACCAGAAAGAAGAGAAATGAGAAGCGGTAACCGAAGTTGGCGTCCATGAAAATGGGGTCAGCGGCCCGCGGCGCTCACCGGCAACCGGCAGGGCGGTTCCGGATGATGTGCCACAATTCGAATGTGTCCAGGTCGAAACTGTTCGAGCGGTCTCTTAAATATATCAATTTCCTCATCCTGGCCTTCCTGCTCGGGGTGCTCGGGCTGATTGGCTGGTTCGGATGGCGCACCTTGCCCATGGTGAGCGGCAGCGTGGAAGCGCCGCTTTCCGCCGCCGGAAAAATCGTCCGGGACTCGCTGGGCACGCCTCATATCATAGCCGCTTCCCTCAACGATGCCATGTTCCTGCAAGGCTATGTCACCGCACAGGACCGGCTCTGGCAAATGGATGCCATCCGGCGCTCCACCGCCGGGGAACTGGCCGAGATCGCCGGCAAGGCAGCACTCCCGCTCGACATCCGTGCCCGGCGCATCGGCTTCGCGCGGACGGCTCGGGTGCAGGAAGCCCATCTCCGCCCGGAAGACCGCGCCCTGTTCGCTGCCTATGCCCGAGGCGTGAACTTTTTCATCGATACCCATCGCGGCAAACTGCCGCCCGAGTTCTCCATTCTTCGCTACGAACCCCGGCCCTGGACCATAACGGATTCGATCCTCGTGGGTCTCCGCATGGCCGCCGACCTTACCTCCACTTGGGAAATGGATCTGGATAAAGAGCGCATGGCCCGGGAAGTGGCCGCCACTTTCCCCGATATGGATGAAGCGCAATTGCACACGCTCGTGAACGGTCTGTTTCCGGTTAGGGCCGGGAACGAGGTATTGGCCGGGTCGAATGCCTGGGTTCTTTCCGGCACGCGCACGGAATCGGGCAAGCCCCTGCTCGCCAACGATACCCATCTAGGGGTGAGCTTCCCCTCCGTCTGGACGATGGTCCACCTGAAAACGCCGATGGCGGACGGTTCTCAACTCGATGTCGCCGGCTTCACCCTGCCGGGGATTCCCATGGTGATCATCGGGCACAACCGCCGCATTGCCTGGGGAGTCACGAGTCTCGGCGCCGATGTACAGGATCTCTATGAAGAGCGCATGGACCTGAATGCGGGCGTCTACCAATTTGGCGCCGAAGTTCGTCAGGCCAATCGCATCGTGGAAGGCATTCGCGTCAAGGGGGAGCCGGACGTGCGTCTAACTGTCTTTGTCACCCAGCATGGCCCCCTCATTGCCCAGGCCGGAGAAGCACCCTACAACCGGAATCTCTCACTGCAATGGACCGCGCTCGACCCCGATTTCCAGTCCTTCCCCTTTCTTGAGCTGGGCTTGGCCGGGGATTGGGCGTCTTTTCGCAAGGCGCTCTCGCGCTTCAATGGCCCTGGACAGAACTTCGTCTACGCCGATATCGATGGCAACATCGGCTTCCAGGTGGCCGCCCGCCTCCCCCGTAGAACGCACGCCCCTGGCGACATGCCGCTGCCGGGTTACACGGGGCTGCACGAGTGGCAGGGCTATGTGCCCTTCGAGGAACTGCCCTCCATCTACAATCCGCCTTCCGGACGCATCGTCACTGCCAATCAGAACCCTTTCCCACCGGATTTCCCCGATGCCGGATCGGGCCGTTTCTCTTCCCCGCACCGCGCGCATCAGATCCGGGCCCGGCTTGATGCGAAGTCCAAGTGGGATGCCGCCGGAATGCTCGAGATTCAAAAGGACGTCTACAGCCCGTACTACGCTTTCCTCGCTCGCCAGGTGGTGAGCGCGGCTGGCCGAAAGAAGCCCGCGCCCGGCCTGGTGGCCGATGCCGTCGAAGTGCTTCGCAACTGGAACGGGCAAGCGGAACTCGACGCACCCGGCGCCACCATCGCCCGGCTCTATGCCATCGGGCTCCGCGCCGCGATTCTGAAGCGCCTCGCTCCCAAATGGGACCAAGCCGATATGGGGATGGACGATACCGTAGTGGAACGCATTCTCCGCACGCGAGATCCCCTCTATGCGAAAGACTTCGACGCCTGGCTGCTTGAGGTGCTCGGCAAGGCCCTTGAGGAGAACCGTCCACGGATGGGCGGTACTCTCACGAACTGGAAGTATCGCGAGTTGATGCATTGGAATGTGGATCATCCCGTTTTCTCCCGCCTCCCCCTCATCGGCCGCTACTTCAACATTGGCCGTGTGCCCATGAGCGGTTCCCCCAGTTCCCCGAAGCAGGTAGGCCCGGCAAGCGGCCCCTCACAGCGCTTTGTCGCCGACCTCT
Organism: Bryobacterales bacterium; assembly: GCA_020853155.1. Lineage (GTDB taxonomy): Bacteria > Acidobacteriota > Terriglobia > Bryobacterales > Bryobacteraceae > JACTMJ01. Next base: position 9,038 of record JADYZL010000307.1, on the reverse strand, counting down.
CCAACTGGGACGCAAGTTTCGCCAACATCCTGGCCGGCGCCTCCGGACATCCGCTCTCCAGCCACTACAAGGACCAATGGAAGCCCTTCTATTTCGGAACCAGCTTTCCGCTCCCCTTCGCGAAGCTGGAAGCCGAAGACATCCTGGAATTCCAGCCTTCGAAATAGATCGACAAAGGCAGTTTACATAACATCTATTGGAAGCTTGTCGGGTTTAATCGAACAAGGTGCTGGCAGCGGTTTTCCTTGGCCTAACCAACTGATTCTATTGAGGATGGCGCTCATCCTGCCGCCTGGGCAGCCTGAAGGTGAGGCTCATTGATCGAAGTTGGGTCACCCCGGCTGGCGTTCCTGTCCAAATGGCTTCGTTTCGCAAAATGAGGGGTTTTCGCGAATTCGCATTCACGGGCCACGGCTGGGGATCGATCTCCAACTCCACACCGCGCGGGATTCGCCAAGGGGCCCGCATGGCGGGAATTTACCCGCCGCCCTTGGACGTTGACACCTCTTGGCGCGTTCGCTAGCCTTAGAACGCACCATGCGACGTAAGGAATTACCCAGGATATTGATGGTGGCGTCCGAAGCGGCCCCATACGCGAAATCGGGCGGCCTGGCGGACGTTCTGGGGGCGCTTCCCGCCGCGTTGGCGGAGCGGGGGGTCGAAGTAGCGGTCCTACTGCCACGCTATCAATCCATCCCCCGGGGGCAATTGCGCCGGGTGTATGACGATTTCCCGGTCGTCCTTGGGAACGATGTCTATCGTGGCGAAATCTATCTCCACGAATCTCGTGGCGTGCGCTTCTATTTCCTCGATATCCCTGCGTTTTACAATCGCCGCGGCCTCTATTTCGAGGACGGCAAGGATTATCCGGACAACTTCCTTCGCTTCGCCGCGCTGAACGTGGCCGGGTGCGAAGCGATCCGGCGCCTCTTCCGCGCCGATATCCTGCATTGTCACGATTGGCAAGCCGGCCTCATTCCGTATTACCTGCGGAAGCGCTACGGAGTGGATCCCACATTCGCCGGCGTGAAGACCGTTTTCACGATCCACAACCTCGCATACCAGGGCATTTTCGGACGTGATGTACTGCCCCGGATTGGGTTCGGCGATTCCGCGTTCACCAGCGGCGATCTCGAATTCTACGGCAATGTCAGCTACCTCAAGGCGGCCATTGCCTTCGCGGACGTGATCACTACGGTGAGCCCCACCTACGCACGGGAAATTCAGACTCCCGAGGCAGGCTGGGGCGTGGACGGGTTGCTCCGCGCTCGCGCACAGGATCTACACGGCATCCTTAACGGTGCGGATTATACCGTCTGGGATCCCGCCACGGACCCCCACATCGCCGCACCGTACGACGCGCGCAAACCCGATGGAAAGGCCTCCTGCCGCGAGGATCTTCTGCGCACTGTTGGCCTTGATCCGGAGGCGCTGAAGTCCACCGCCGTCGTCGGCATCGTCGCTCGCCTTTCCTCGCAGAAAGGGTTCGACCTCGTGGAATCCGTCTCCGGCGAACTGATGAACGAGAATCTGGCGCTCGTGGTGCTGGGCGCCGGCGAGCACCGCTACGAAGCGGTGTTCCACAATCTGGCGGAACGCTACCCCGGCCGTGTGGCCTTCCGCAACGGCTACGACGAAGCCCTCGCGCACAAAATCGAGGCGGGCGCGGACCTCTTCCTGATGCCTAGCCTGTATGAACCGTGCGGCCTTAACCAGATCTATAGCCTGCGCTATGGTACGGTGCCGGTCGTGCGTGCGGTGGGCGGGCTCGAAGATACGGTAACCGGGGAGACCGGTTTCAAGTTCGCTGGGTACACGGGTCATGAGATGCTCTCGGCGGTCCGGGAAGCCTTGAAAGCGTTTGAAAACAAAAAGGCATGGAAGAAGCGGATGCTGGCCGGCATGAAGCAGGATTTCTCCTGGGAAGCTTCCGCGGGGCACATGTTGGAGCTGTACCAAACGCTGGCGTCCTGAAACCTTTTGACGGATTCTGAATCTTAAGGAATGTCACCTTGGGGGAAATGAATGGCAGGAATTAATACCCTTACTTTTACCGACACGAACTTCGATACCGAAGTGCTGAATGCGGATGTGCCCGTGCTTGTGGACTTCTGGGCGGAATGGTGCGGGCCTTGCCGCATGATGGGTCCGACGATTGACGCATTGGCTACCGATTTCGCCGGAAAGGCGAAGGTGGGCAAGGTGGATGTGGATTCGAATATCAACACCGCCGGACGCTACCAGATTCGTGGAATTCCGACGCTGCTCTTATTCAAGGGTGGCAAGGTTGTGGACCAGAAGGTGGGCGCGATTCCCAAGTCCGAAGTGGAATCGATGTTGAACGCCCACGTCTAAGCGAGACCCCAATTTGGGAACCAAACAGGGAGAGGCCCCGTGCTTCTCCCTGTTTTTGTTTCTGCGGAAGCCTCCCACGGCATCACCACATCCCAAGTGGGAGCCGTGGCCCGCTGCCCCTCCCCAGGGCGATTCCGGATTCGATACGCTAATCGAAGCCCGATTGGGCCTGGGAGAGATGCCATGGATCGACGATCTATCCTGAAGACCGCACTTGGCGTGGGCATTGCCGCGGAATCCGGAGCGGCGCCCGCGTTCCTCGCCGGCCAGCCCCGCCGCCCCTCCCGTCCGAACATCCTCTTCCTCATGGACGATCAGCACCGCGGCGATTGCACCCGTGCGGATGGGAACGCGGCTATCCATACGCCCAATATCGACCGCATTGGCGCGGAGGGGGTTCGCTTTCGCCGGGCATACTCCTGCACGCCCACCTGCACCCCCGCGCGCAGCGGCCTGCTGACGGGCCTCTCGCCCTGGAATCACGGCATGCTGCACATGGTCGCGATGGGCGAACACTATCCATTCACGAAACCGCAAGCGATGAGAGATGCCGGATACTACACCACGGCCATCGGGAAGATGCATTACCACCCGCAGCGCAATCCGAATGGCTACCATCAGGTGTTTCTCGATGAATCCGGCCGCATCCAGAACCCTGAGTTCCGCAGTGATTACCGCTCCTGGTTCTGGAGCCAGGCGCCCACGCTGAATCCCGATGCCACGGGAATCGGCTGGAACGATTACCCGGCCCGCTCCTACGCACTGCCGGAGACCCTGCACCCGACTTATTGGACCGGACAAACGGCGGTGAACTTTCTGAACGGCTACAACCGCCCCGAACCGTTCTTTCTGAAGGTCTCCTTCGCCCGCCCGCATAGCCCCTACGATCCGCCGGAACGCCTCTGGAAGAAATACGGAGAGGCCCCGCTGCCCGAAGCGAGCGTCGGAGAATGGGCAGCGAAGTACGCGCCGCGCAACTCCGATCGGGACGACATCTGGCATGGCGATCTCGGGAAGGCGCAGGTGCGCGAATCCCGGCGTGGCTACTATGGCTCGGTCGAGTTTGTTGACGAGCAAGTCGGCCGGATTCTCGAAGCGGTGGAGAAGCGTGGCTGGCTGGAGAACACGTTGATCGTATTCACCTCGGATCACGGCGATATGACCGGCGACCATCACCTCTGGAGAAAATCGTACCCCTATGAGGCGTCCGCACGAATCCCCATGGCGATGCGCTGGCCGGAAGGGCTCGTTTCCGCCCAGCGGGGCCAGGTGCGTTCGGAGACCGTGGAACTGCGCGACCTGCTGCCCACCTTCCTTGACGCCGCGGGTGCGCCCACCAGCCGGCCGCTAGACGGCGCTAGCCTGCTGGGCCTCTTCCGCAACAATGCTCCCGCGTGGCGCGAGTATCTCGACCTCGAACACGGCGTCTGCTACAGCCCGGAGAACAACTGGACCGGGCTTACCGACGGGAAGATGAAGTATGTATTCCACGCCTATCACGGAAACGAGCAGTTGTTCGATTTAGCGGCGGACCCCCACGAACTCAAGGACCTCTCCGGGAGCCCGCAGCACGAGGCGTCACTGCGTATGTGGCGGGAACGGATCGTGCGCCACCTGGAGATTCGTGGCGATGCCTGGGTGAAGAGCGGCAAGCTGCAAATTCGCCGACAGCCGATCCCGCGTTCCCCCAACTTTCCCGCCTCTGGCGCGTGATTCCGGCGGCCCGCGCCGCGCGTCCGCTAGGAGCAAGGGCATCGTTGGTTTTATGCTATGAACTTGCGGATTTGCGGCACGCCCGCGAGCCGCGCCATTCTCCGCGGGATTTGTTTGTCCAATGAAGAAGCTATCAAGTCGGTTGTTGTGGATCGGAATCGCGGCGCTCGGCGCCTATGCTTTCGGTGGGATCGCGCTCACCAGGGGCGAGAGCGTGGATTCGATCTGGCTGATCATCGCAGCAGTGTGCTTCTATCTGATCGGCTTCCGCTTTTACGCTAAGTTCATCGCTACCAAGGTGATGATGCTCGACGACGCAAGGCCGACCCCGGCCGTTCGTCTGCGGGACGGCCACGACTTCGAACCTACCAATAAATGGATCGTCTTCGGGCACCATTTCGCCGCGATTGCGGGACCGGGGCCCTTGGTGGGTCCAACTCTTGCCGCGCAGTTTGGCTATCTGCCGGGAACGCTCTGGATCATCGTCGGCGCGGTGCTCGGCGGTTGCGTGCAGGATTTCGTGATTCTGGTTGGCTCCATGCGGCGCGACGGCAAATCGCTGGGCCAGATGGCGAGGGAAGAGATCGGCAAGGTTGGCGGCTTTACGGCGCTATTGACGGTGATGCTGATTATGATCATCCTGCTTGCCGTCATCGCCCTGGTTGTCGTGAACGCGCTCAAGGATTCGCCATGGGGCACCTTTACCATCGCCGCCACCATGCCCATTGCCATCTTCATGGGCATCTATCTTCGCTTCCTCCGCCCCGGCCGCGTCCTTGAAGTTTCGATCATCGGTTTCGTCCTGGTAGTCGCGGCCATCTTCGGCGGGGAGGCCGTGGCGCATAGCCAGACCTGGGCGCCGTGGTTCACCTTCGGCGGCATGGCCCTCGCCTGGATGGTGATTGTCTACGGCTTTCTGGCAAGCGCGCTGCCGGTGTGGCTGCTGCTTGCGCCGCGCGATTACCTTTCCACCTTCGTCAAGCTAGGCGTGGTGATGCTGCTGGCCGTGGGAATTCTCTTCGTGCAGCCCGAGTTGCAAATGCCGCCCCTCACGCGCTTCATCGATGGCACGGGCCCCATTTTCGCCGGAAAGATTTTCCCGTTCTGCTTCATCACCGTCGCTTGCGGAGCGGTGAGCGGGTTCCACGCGCTCATTTCGAGCGGCACAACACCGAAGCTGATCGAGAAAGAATGGCACTCCTGGCCGATCGGTTACGGCGCGATGGCCCTAGAATCGTTCGTCGCCATCATGGCGATGGTCGCAGCCTGCGTGCTGGAGCCGGGCGTCTTCTTCGCGGTGAATTCGCCGGCGGGCATCGTGGGCGCCACCGCGCAGGAGGCTGTGGCGACCATCTCCGGCTGGGGCTTCCCGGTCACCACGGAGGCCATGGCGGCACTCGCGAAGAGCGTGGGCGAGGAAACCCTTTTCTATCGGACGGGCGGGGCGCCCTCCCTCGCCCTGGGCATGGCGCACATTTTTGCGTCCACGGGCAGCGGTAGCGCCATCCTCGGCTTCTGGTATCACTTCGCGATCATGTTTGAAGCGCTTTTCATCCTCACCATCATCGATGCAGGCACGCGCGTGGGCCGCTTCATGCTGCAGGATATGCTGGGGCACATTCACCCGAAACTCGGCCGCATCGGCTGGACGCCCGGCGTGATTCTCACAAGCGCGTTGATCGTGGGCGCGTGGGGTTACTTCCTCATCCAGGGCGTGCAGGATCCACTTGGCGGCATCAATTCGCTCTGGCCGCTTTTCGGTATCGCCAACCAGTTGCTGGCAGCGGTCGCCCTCTGCGTGGGCACGACGCTTCTCGTAAAGATGCACCGGCTGAAGTATATGTGGATCACTCTCGTCCCGCTCGTCTGGCTGGTGATCGTTTGCTACTCGGCGGCGTTCATCAAGATCTTCAGCCCGATTCCCCGGCTAGGCTTTCTGGCGCAGGCCGATGCACTGGCAGCGGAGATTGCCGCCGGAAAGGTCGCCGCAGCGAACCTCGCCGCCGTCAACGCGCAGATTTTTAACAACCGCCTGGATGCCGCAATCTGCGGACTCTTTCTGGTGCTGGTGACAATCATTTTGCTCGATTCCATTTGGGTATGGATCCGGCACATCAGTTCGCCGCCACCCGGCGTGCTTGCAGGCGCGGGACCTAACCCTCTGCCCGCCACACCCGCGGCACGAGGCTCGTTCATGGCCTTCCTCCGTGAGCTTTCCAGCGAAGCGGCCTATGCGCGATACCTGTTGCGGCATGCCCGCAAGCATAGCCCGGCGGAGTGGAAGCACTTCAGCGACCATCACTTGAAGCGCAAGTATTCGAATGCCAAGTGCTGCTGAAACGGCTGGGAGCGTGGCCCCCGTGCGCTCTCGCGTTTCTGCATCGCTTGCCTTACAGTTGACGCCTCCTTGACAGCGGGCGCTCTACTCCCATAAGGTTCTCATTCATGTGGCAACAGAACTACATGCCGGTGGACGGCAGCCTCCCCCTCTCCGCGCTTCTGGCGCTCGTCCCGCTGCTGGGCTTGCTGCTGCTCATCGGCGTCTTCCGCAAACCGTCGTGGGTGGCAGCCACTTCCGGGCTGCTTCTGGCCATCCTGGTCGCATTGTTTGGCTACGGCATGCCCGCCCCGCTCGTGATTTCTTCCGCTCTGATGGGTGCGGCGTTCGGCCTCTTCCCAATCTGCTGGATCCTCTTTAACGCCATCCTGCTTTACCAACTCACCGTCCGCTCGGGGAAGTTCGAGATCATCAAACATTCGCTAGGCAACCTGACGGCGGATCGCCGCCTGCAGGCGCTGCTGATCGCCTTCGCCTTCGGAGCGTTTCTCGAAGGGGGCGCGGGCTTTGGCTCCCCCGTTGCCGTTGCCGCCGCGATGTTGGCCGGCCTGGGCTTCACGCCTTTCTACGCCGCCGTACTCTGCCTTCTGGCGAACACGGCGCCCGTCGCCTTCGGCTCCATCGGGATTCCGGTGGTCACGCTCGCCGGAATCACGAATCTGCCCCTGGACCGGCTCAGCGCGGGCGTCGGCCGCATCTGCGCACCCGTTTCCGTCTTCGTTCCGGCCTATCTGATGGTGGTGATGAGCGGCTTTCGCGGATTGATGGGGGTCTGGCCCGCGGCGGCGCTCTGTGGAATCGCCTTCGCGGGCACGCAGTTCCTGGTATCGAACTTCGTGGGCCCGGAATTGACGGACATCCTCGCCGCGCTCGCTTCCATCATTGGGTTGGTGGCGCTGTTGAAGCTTTGGCGGCCGCGCGAAATCCAAACCACGATCGCGAACGATGTCGATGCGAGATCGTCGCCGCAGGCAGCCCCCGCCACGAAGATCTTCGCGCATTCCAGCAGCGAAGTTTTCGGCGCCTGGATGCCCTATCTGCTATTAGTGGGCTTCGTCCTGGCATGGGGCATTCCCGCTGTGAAACCGTTCCTGGACACCCTAACCTTCCCCATTGCCTGGCCGGGCCTGCATAACGCCGTGGAACGCGTCGCTCCGCTGGTGGAAACCCCCTCCCCCTACCCGGCCATGTTCAAGTTGGATTTGCTGGCCGCCTCCGGCACGGCCTGCCTGATCTCCTGCATCTTCGCGGCCCTCTTCCTGCGAATCTCGCCAAGGGAGTTTGCCGCAACCGCGAAGGACGTCGCCATTCAGATGGCAAAACCCGCCCTCACCATCAGTTCCGTGCTGGCGCTATCTTTTCTAATGAATTATTCGGGCTCCACCATGACGCTCGGCCTTGCCTTCGCCGCCACGGGATCTCTTTTCCCCTTCTTCAGCGCGATTCTGGGCTGGGTGGGCGTTTTCCTGACAGGTTCAGACACAGCGGCCAACGCCCTCTTCGGCAACCTTCAAGTGGTGACGGCGAAAACCCTGAACCTGAACCCCGTTCTGATGGCCGCATCCAATTCGAGCGGCGGCGTGATGGGCAAGATGATCAGCCTCCAGAGCATTGCCGTCGCCGTGGCCGCCGCGGGGATGGCCACCAGCGAGGAAAGCCGCCTCTTTCGCTACACCCTCCGGCACAGCATCTTCCTGGCCTCGGCGATCGGGTTAGTTGTCGTATTCTATGCATACGTGGCTCCGGCGTGGGCGCCGTGACGCTACCGGCGCCCGTGGCACGTACGGTTAATCTTGCCGGTGAAAGGCGAATTTAGGACTCTATAGTCCTGTATGTGGTATGCTGGAGCTTCTTTAGGTCACGCTCCCTTCCTAGCCCGGCAGCATCGGGAGGGGCGGAGAACGCTTCGCGAACCGCGGAAATCGGATATCGCCAGAGGGTCAACGAGCGCAATGGACGAAAACCAGACACCGCAACCGGCTCCGGCGCCTGAAAGCACCAGCGCGAAGGAAGCTGCGCCAACTGCGCCGGAGGCAACCACCCCGGTAGACGCCGCGGCGAAACCGGCGCCGAAACCCGCGCCGAAGCCAGCCCCCAAGGCGCCCGCGGTGATGGAAGCCGTTCCTTGGGAAGGGGAGATCCCCTCCGCCGCACGGGAGGCGTTCGGGGAAGGAATCCTCCGGGCCGCTACATACCGGGAGCAGGACTTTTTCGAAGTGAGCGCGGATGCGCTCGTACCCATGCTCACCTTGCTGCGCGATGGGTTCGATTACGATTACCTGGTCGAGGAAACCGCTGTCGACTTTCCGAAAGAAGAGAAGCGTTTCGAACTCGTCTATATCGTCTACAGTTTCGCGAGGAACCATCGCATCCGCCTCAAGACGCGGGTGGCGGAGAATGAATCGATCGCGAGCGCCGTACCGGTCTACGCTGCCGCGAACTGGATGGAGCGGGAAATCTTCGACATGTTCGGCGTGCGCTTCCACGGCCATCCCGAACTCCGCCGTATCCTCCTGCCCGATGAGTGGCAGGGACACCCGCTGCGGAAGGACTATAGCATTATTCAACAGGACGAGCGCTGGGTGCGGGAGAACCTGGGCATTGAGAGTGGGCAATAGCGAGGGCAGGCGTG
>JADYZL010000306.1 GCA_020853155.1 Bryobacterales bacterium | reverse complement strand
GGGAATCAATGCGGCTGGGGGGATTCGGTGACGCGGGGGGTGAAGTCGCGCCGGGCTTGGCCGGATTTCAGGAACTTGCCTACGAACAGCAAGTGTCGATTCACGGGCAGCGCGCGATAATCCACCTCGGTGAGGAAATGCTCCACGGTGCTGAGAATCACCTTTTGTTGGGCCGGGTAACCGGCGTCGCTGACCACGGCGACCGGTGTGGCCGGCGGATAGTGCCGCTTCAGTTGCGCGAAGAGGCGCGGGTAATCCAGGTTCATCGTATAGAAGACCATGGTGCTTCCGGCCTTCATCAAGGTTTCATTCGAGTCTGCCCTTCCGTCCCAATCATCCATGGTGAGAATGACGGCGCTGGTGTCATACCCGTATGGCGGGCTGTGCTTCAAGGCGGCGCTCGCGGCCTGGAAGGCGCCGACCCCGGGGACGATCTCCGTGGCCACGCCGGACGGCAGCATTTCGAGAAAGAGCGTCATGCCATACATCATCGGGTCTCCGCCCTGGAGGCAGGCCACGGTCTTGCCGCTGTTCACGGCTTCGGTGATCTTGCCTGCAAGCTCGTGACGGATTCGGCCGAGCTTCTCTGCTTCGGCTCGGCGCGTGGGGTCCGCGATCTTCTCGAGGTCCGCGCCGTAATACTTGCGGAGGCTGTGGGGCCACTCCCAGACGACCTTGCCCGCGGCGAGTTCCGGCCACATCTGGGGAATGCTGCCCTCTTCCGCCAGCAGGATATCCGCGCCGGCGATGACGCGCTGCGCCCGAACTGTCATCAGATCGGGTGCGGTACCCATGCCGACGATGATGAATTTGCCTTTGCCCACTCCTTGGGCAAGGAGAGCAGATGCCAGAAGAAAGGCTACGGCGGCAAGCCGCGCAATGTACCGAACGATGTTCAACATGGTATGCACTTCGACTGTTCTCGCGCCGACTCCTTGTGCCGTGATATGAATCGATACATGGCAATTTCTGCGCGCAACCAACTCAGTGGAAAGATCACGGAAATCCAGCTCGGCGACGTCGTGGCGCACGTCACCGTGCGTGTTGGAAAGAATCTGATTGAGAGCGTCATCACGCGCCGCAGCGCGGAAGAGATGGGTCTCAAGAAGGGCGACACGGTAAAAGCCGTCATCAAGTCTACGGAAGTGATGCTCCAGAAAGATTGAGGGTGGGGCTTCATCGCTGCGCTTTCCAGGGGTCGCTCCAACGCGGGTCCCGCAAGAGCTCCACATCGGTGAGGGTCTTCAGGAATTCGATCAGGTCCGCGCGCTGTTGCGGCGTTAGCTTGTGGGATCGCATGGCCGGGCTCTTGTTCGGAATGGCTTTTCCGCCGCTGGCGTAGTGGTCGAGCACGCCTTCGAGCGTGAGGATGCTGCCGTCGTGCATGTATGGCGCGGTAAGAACGATGTTTCGCAGAGTGGGCGCCTTGAACCTGCCGTTGTCGGAGGGCCTCCCCGTGTGGCGTTCGATTCCGTTGTTCGGCGCCTTGTAGAACGCTCGAAGGCCGGTGTTGTGGAACTCCGCTTCCACCGCGGGGCCACCCGCGAAGCGAACCGGACCACTGAAATTCCAGCCGCCATGGCACTGGAAGCACCCCGCCTTTTCTCCGGAGAAAAAAAGCTTTTCACCCCGCTTGGCCGCGGCGGAGATTGCATCCTCCACCCCGTCGTAACGGTAGCGGTCATAGGGTGACCGTGTGGAGATGATGCTTCGTTCGAAGGCCGCCAAGGCCTTGGTGACGTTCTCCACCGTGAATGGATCGGCGGATTGTGGAAATACCCTCGGGAACAGGCTCTGGTAAATCGGCTCCTTCCGCAGGCGGGCGAGCAGTGTTTGCTCCATGCCCTTGAGGCCCAGTTCTACGGGGTCCGTGCCGAACATCGGGGCCAGCGCTTGTGGCGCAAGGTCCGAGAGGTTCGGGTCCGCCCAGGTCAACGCAGGCGCATAGGCGATGTTGACCAGGCTCATGCTGGAGCGGGGGTGGAGTTGGCCCGTTGAACCAACGGCGTGCGCCAGTCCATCGGTGAACGCCAACTCCTGCCGGTGACAGGTGGCGCAGGATTGCGTTCCGTTGCCGGACAATCGCGAATCGTAGAAGAGGCGGCGGCCCAACTCGACCTTCTCCGCGGACATCGGGTTATCCGCGGGCACGGACGGAGGAGCGAAGCGGGGCCGGAGACGCCAATCGAAGTCCTGCGCGCAGAGCGCAGCCGCAGCAGCCAGAAGGAGGGCGAACTTCCGCAGTCCGGTTCTGCACGTCGCGCCGCAAAGAAGGTGGATCGTTCGCGACATCTATTTTCTCAAGAGCACGATCTCAATCTTCTTCAGCATGCGGACGGACCTTGCCCCGCGCCGATCTCTCGGCGCCACCAGGCGGAAGGGCCCCTCCGCCCCGGATAGCGCCTTCCCATTCGCGGCGTCGGCCAAGAGCACCGGATTCCCGCCGAACATCGGATCGAGGTCCGCCAGGGTGAAGATTACCTGGTAGCCATCCTCGGCTTCCATAAGCAGGTAACCGGTCAACCATTTCCCGCGCAGTTCGACGCCGCTAGGCACGCCGGCTTTTTTCAAGACCTCGGTCAGCCACACGCCTTCGTAATGTACGGCGACTCCGTCAAACCGGGTATCCACGGAAGCGCGCGGCATTTTGGAGAGATCCTCCGCGTTTAGGCGCAGCGGCTGCTTCATGGCGCCAACAACTTCCACCGAGGCAGCGGATTGCTCCGCCGGAGGAGCCGATGAGAGCAGCAATCCGAAAACGAGAGAAAGAATAACAAATCTCATAAACAACGATGTCAGGTTAGCACGACAGAGACAAATATGCTATACAAGACAATGTCGTGTACATCAGATTACTCCTGCAAATCCCATTTATCCTTTTGATTCTTCCCTCATCGCCGCTCCGGGCTCAGCAAGGTGACGCAGCGATAGATTGGCTGACACGTCTCCAGGCGATGCAAGCAAGTCTCCAGCGTGGGACGGCGGGAACCTCGGCCGGGGTGGGACGCGTCTCCACGGATTATCGCGTGCTGCGGCGCGAGATCGAGGCGGATGGCGCCTTGGGAACGTTGCCGTCCCCGCCGGCATCCGAAGGCCGGGACGAGCTTCTTTGCGCCGTAACCGAACTGCGGGAAGCCGTGGAACAGCGGCAGCGCGAGAAACCCGGCAGCGCGTTCCATCTGGCGCGCATCGAGGTGAATGTCGCCGCCTCTCTTCCGCAACTGTCCACGGCGGAGACGATTGACGAAGCCGAGATCCGCCGAGAGAATCTCCGCGTTCTGCCGGATGCCCTGAATTTGATGCCGGGCGTCACGGTGCAGCGAATCGGGCCGCGCAATGAGCGGGGCGTCTACATCCGCGGGTTCGATGTCCGGCAAGTGCCGCTCTACATCGATGGCATCCCGGTTTATGTTCCGTATGACGGTTACGCCGATATGGATCGCTTCCTCACTTACGATCTGAGCGAGATGAAGGTGTCCAAGGGATTTTCCTCGCCGCTCTATGGCCCCAACGCGCTGGGTGGAGCTATCAACCTGATCACGAAGGCGCCTTCGAATCCGTTCCAGTTGGATCTGGGGAGCGGCTATGGTTCGGGCGGGCAGGTGCATGGGTTCGCCAATGCGGGCGCCAAGTGGAAAAACTATTGGGCACAGGGTGGATTCGCCTGGCTTTCAAGCGATGGCTTCCCGCTCCCGGGCGACTTCCGCCCCGTGCCATTGCAACCGGCGGGCGATCGTGGAAATGCGTACCAAACCGACTATAAGGGGCGGCTGCGTCTTGGCTGGACGCCCAATGCTCAAGATCAATACACCTTCACCTACGCCAACCAGAAGGGGGAGAAAGGCAACCCGCCATACGCGGGCACGGACTCCGTTGTGCGTCCCCGCTTCTGGCAGTGGCCCGCCTGGAACAAGGAGAGCTTCTACTTCGTGGGGAACAAGGGGATTGGAGAGTACACGTATGTCCGCGGACGCTTCTACTACGATAATTTCGACAACACGCTGCGTGCGTTCGACAACAACTGCTACTGCACACAGTTGCGCCCCTCCTCCTTCAACACGGCCTATGACGACCACACGTATGGAACGTCGATGGAGTTCGGAGCACGCGCCGGGGAGCGCCAGACCATCAAATCGTCGTTCTACTTCAAGGACGACACACATCGCGAGTTGAACCCCGGCGAGCCGACCCCCAATTTTCGGGACCAGTCTTTTTCGTTTGGTTTCAAGGACACCGTTCGCTTGAGCAATCGTGCTTCGGCGATCCTCGGCTTCAGCGCGGACCGGCTTCAGGTTCTCAACGCGGAGAACATGGTGAACGGCGCTTTGTCGCCGTTTCCGCGCTCAGACGTTTGGGCGTACAACCCACAGGCCGGCTTATTCTACACCCTGGGCGAAGCGACCCGGCTTCACTTTACGTTCGCGCGCAAGACCAGGCTACCGACAATCAAGGACCGCTATTCCTACCGGATGGGCCAGGCGATCCCGAATCCCGATCTCCGGGAGGAACACGCCAGCAACTGGGAAGCGGGTGTGACGCACCTGCTCGGCCGGCGGACCTTCCTGGAGGCAAACCTTTTCCGTTCCGATGTCTCCAACTCCACGCAACGATACTATCTCCAACCGAACCTGTACCAGCTCCGCAATCTCGGCGAGGCGCGCTTTCTCGGCGGAGAGCTGGGGGTTCGCGCCAATCCGGCGAACTTCCTCCAGATTCATGCGAATTACACGTACCTGAGCCGGTGTAACATGAGCAACCCGGAGTTGCCGATGGTCGATACGCCACGGCACAAGGCATATTCAGCCGCGACGTTTCAGGTGGGCGCAAGGACAACCCTGATCGCGGATCTGCGCTACGAAGGAGGCCGGTTCTACCAGAACGATGGCGGCCGCTTCGGCCGCGCGAGCAATTTCGCGGCGGTGGGTTTCTCCGGGACGACGCGGCTCTACCGCCAGATTGAATTGCAGGCCGGGATCGACAACGCACTCGACCGCAACTACTTCCTGGTGGACGGATATCCGGAGGCGGGACGGACCATGTACGTCAATCTCCGATACCAGTTCTGAACCTGCTGCCTCCGGGAGCATACACGGTTTGCCTGGAGGCCGGGCGCGGAGGCCTGTGCGCGAAATCGCGCCAGTGTCACTTCTTCTTGTGCTGATCCTGGAAGAATCCGTTCAGTTCCGCAAAGGGCGCGTTATCGCTGAGCCCGGCGAAGCTTCCCTCCGAAGCGAGCTTGCGGGCCGCGCGGAGGAAGCCGCCCCAGGCAGCACGGGACAGCGCGGAGCCGGTACTGATGCGGCGCACGCCCCAATCGGCCGCCATTGCGACCGTGACGCCCCAATCCGCACCGATCAAGAGGTTGATCGGCTTGGGATGGAGTTCCTTGACCAGGGTCCGAATCTGTTCGGGATCCTTCGGGCCCGGGGCGTAGAGCACGTCGGCGCCCGCTTCGGCATAGGCGGTGAGTCTTCGCAGGGATTCGGCGAGAGGCTGCGGATGCCCGACAAGAAAACACTCCGCCCTGGCGGTCAACAGCACGTCCGCGCCGCTTGCTTCGATCGCCTTCTTCGCGGCCCGGACCCGTTCCACCGCGAGACCAAGTTCGAAAAGGGGCGATGCGGGGTTACCCGTGTTGTCCTCAATCGAGAGGCCCGCCACACCGGTCTCGGTGCAAAGGCGAACATTTTCCATGAGTGGCTCCAGCTCGACGGCATAGCCGGATTCGAAATCCGCATTGATGGGCAAATCGGTCGCGGCAACGATGGCGGCGATGTGCGCAAGCACACGGTCCCGAGAGATGGCCCACTCCGCATCCGGGAGGCCAAGGGAAAAGGCAAAACCGCCGCTGGTGGTGGCAAGCGCGGGAAAGCCAAGCGCCTTGAGCCACATGGCGGAACCCGCGTCCCACGGGTTGGGAATCACGAAACAACCGCTCTCATGCAGCGCGCGGAATGCCCGCCGCCGGCCGGTTAAGGCATCGGAATCAACCTGCATCTCGTCAAGGAGCATAGCACAGCC